>CAZNSS010000711.1:0-2406 GCA_964575465.1 uncultured Holophagales bacterium
GGACGACGGCCGAGGTCGAAAAGCCGGCCGCCCCCGCGCCGGGTGGGGCCCCGGCCGGGCGCCGGCTCCGCCTCCCTGACTGGGAGAAGCTCTCCCTCGCCTGCATCGCCGGCCCGGAGGCCGGGAGGATCTTCGAGATCGACAGGGCCCGCATGGTCATCGGGCGGGCCGGGGCCGACATCCTCCTGAACGACCCGGAGTGCTCGAGGCAGCACGCGGCGATCGAGGTCTCCGACGACAAGGTCTTCCTCGTCGACCTCGGCTCGACGAACGGGACCTACGTCGCCGACCGGCGGATCGCCCAGCTCGAGCTGGAGAACCGGTCGGAGTTCGACGTCGGCTCCTCGACCCTGATGCTGATCCGGACCCGGAAAGAGTAGCGCCTACCCTCCTTCGAGAGCTGCGGTCACCGCTTCGAGAGAGGCCGGGAGGCTCCGGGGTGGGTTCGCGAACCGGGCGCCGCTGCCGTGGTAGCGGACGGCCGAACCCGAGAACTTGATGGCGTGGGCCGTCGCGACGACGACGACGCTCTCGTCCCTCCCGATCGCCCCCTCCCGGCGGAGCTTTCCCGCCGCGGCGAGCGCGACGGCCGAGTTCGGGCAGATCGCGAGGCCGTGGCGGTTCGCCAGCGCGGCGGCGTCCATCAGCTCCGCTTCCGTCACGCGGGCGACGAGGCCGTTCGAGAGCTCGATCTCGCGCCGCGCCTTCGGGTGCGAGACCGGGGCGCCGATCCGGATGGCCGAGGCCTCCGTCTCGTCGGCGGTGCGCGTGACCCTCTCGGAGAAGCCGGTGAGCCACGAGCGGTAGAACGGGTCGGCCGCCTCGGCCTGCGCCCCGGCGATGCGAGGGCGCTTCCCGATGACGCCGAGGTCGAGCCACTCGCGGATCCCCTTGCCGATCGCCGAGACGTTCCCGGCGTTCCCGACCGGGACGACGAACCAGTCGGGGACCTCCCAGCCGAGGTCGTGGATCGCCTCCTGCCCGATCGTCTTCTGCCCCTCGATCCTCACCGGGTTCTTCGAGTTGAGGAGGTAGACGGGAAGGGTCCGCGCGAGGTCGGCGACGATCCGCATGCAGCCGTCGAAGTCGGTCGCCAGGCCGAGCGTGAGCGCTCCGTGGTGGAGCGCCTGAGAGAGCTGCTCGCCGGTGATCTTCGCCTCCGGCAGGAGGACGACGGAGCGCATCCCGGGGACCTCCGCCGCGTACGACGCGAGCGCCGCGGAGGTGTCGCCGGTGGAGGCGCAGACGACGTCGGTCCGGCCCAGGTGGCGGGCCCACGAGACGCCGACCGTCATCCCGCGGTCCTTGAAGGAGAGGGTCGGGTTCTCCCCCTCGTGCTTGACGAAGAGGCGGGAGAGGTCGAGCTCCTTCCCGAGCTCGCGGCACCGGTAGAGGTTCGTCGACCCCTCCGGCTTGGAGACGATCTCCGCCGGCGCGAGGGCCGGGAAGACGTGCTCGCGGTAGCGCCAGACGCCGCTCCGCTCGAAGGCGGCCGTCTCCGCGTTCGGGAGCGCGCTCCGACGGCGGTCGAAAAGGTCGCGCCACTCGCGCCCCGACATCCCGAAGGAATCGAGGTCGTGGAGCACCTCGAAGAGTCCGCCGCAGGCGGGACACTCGGTGAGGGCCTCCTCGATGCCGCGAGAGGCGCCGCAGCCGAGGCAGGAGAGGAGGGAGACCGGTCTCGTCACGGCGGCCCCTGGACCTGCCGCGCCCCCCGGGGCGAGACGGCGTGGACGCTCGCCTCGGCCTCGACCCCGAGCGCGCGGAAGGCCTTCTCGGCGGCCTTCGCGATCTTCGTCGGGGCCGGGCCGTCCTCCGAGAGCGCCAGGATCGTCGGCCCGGCGCCCGCGAGCGCCCAGCCGAGGGCGCCCGCCTTCTTCATCGCGGCCGTCACCTCGTCCCACCCCGGGACGAGCGCGCGCCGGCGCGGCTCGGCGAGCCGGTCGGCGCGCGTCCAGGCCCCGGCGGCCGCGAGGTCGCTGCGGTGGAGGGCGTCGATCAGGGCGCCGAGCGCCGCGGCCTGGCGCGTCGCCTCGGAGAGGGGGATCTCGCGCGGCAGGACGCGCCGGGCGTCCTTCGTCTCGAGCTCGGCGTCGGGGTGGACGAGGACGAGGCGGAGGCCCGGCGGAACGGGGAGGGAGATCGGCGGCACGAAGTCGGAGGGGTCGGACGAGGGGACGAGGACGAGCCCCCCGAGGATCGACGCGAAGCCGTTGTCGCCGTGCCAGGAGCCGTCGGCAGCGTGCTCGCCGCGGAGGACGGCCTCCAGGAGGACCCTCTTGCGCGTCTCGCCGAGGAGGAGCGCCGCGGCCTTCGCGCCCGCCGCGGCGGAGGCGGCCGAGGAGCCGAGCCCGCTCGCGAGCGGGAGCCCCTTCTCGAGCGAGAGCTCGATTCCCGTCCGCGGCG
>CAZNSS010000712.1:0-2396 GCA_964575465.1 uncultured Holophagales bacterium
CGCGTGAAGCCGTGGAGCGCCGCCAGGAAGCGGAGCGGGCCGTCGCCGAGCTTCGGGGGCCCGTCGGCGATGTAGGTGCCCGAGCCCTGGCGCGCCTCGATGACGCCCATCGCCTGGAGGGTCCGGAGGCCCGACCGGAGAGACGGCCGGCTCACCTTGATCTGGAGCGCGAGGTCCCGCTCGGCCGGGAGGCGGTCGCCCGGGTGGAGGCTCCCGGCCTCGATGAGCCGGCGCACGTGCTCGACGACCTTGGCGCCCACGGCCCCCTCGGTCTTCGGCGGTGCGGTCTCAGCGGTCTGACCTTTCTTCATGAAGACCTCCAAGTGGTCCTCGTCAGAGATAGCACCCGGACATCACGGAGTCAAGCCGAACGGCATGGGGAGACCCGGCCCGAGACGCAGGAACACACTGTCTTCGCGGTGCCGATCGCTTCCGGCGCCCTCGGCCCGGGCGTTTCGGCCCGTCCCGGAGGTCGCCCTCTGACCCGGCTTCCGTTCCTCTTCGCAGGAAAGGTCAGACCATATAGACTCACGGCCATGGACACGACCGCGCTCTTCCGCCTCGACGGCCGCATCGCTCTCGTCACCGGCGCCACGGGGGGCCTCGGCGGGGCGATGGCCGAGGCGCTCGCCTCGGCCGGCGCCGACGTCGTCTGCCACGGGTTCGACGCTCCCCCGGAGGAGACGATGGCCGCGGTCCGCGCCCGCGGGAGACGTGCCGCCTCCGTCGTCGGGGACCTGAGCCGCGCCGAGACGGCGCGGCGCCTCGCGGAGGAGGCCGAGGCCGCCCTCGGCCCCGTCGACGTCCTCGTCAACAACGCCGGCACGATCCGCCGCACCCCCGCGGCCGAGCACTCCGACGAGGAGTGGGACCTCGTCCTCGCCGTCAACCTTTCGAGCCCGTTCCGCCTCGCGCGCGAGGTCGGGCGGCGCCTCATCGCCCGCGGGGCCCGCGGAAAGATCGTGAACGTCGCCTCCCTCCTCTCCTTCCAGGGCGGCATCCTCGTCCCCTCGTACACCGCGGCGAAGGGAGGGCTCGCGCAGCTCACGAAGGCGTTCGCGAACGAGTGGGCGCCGAAGGGAATCCAGGTCAACGCCATCGCCCCCGGCTACATGGCGACGGACAACACGGCTCCTCTCCGCGCGGACCCCGTGAGGAGCCGCACCATCCTCGAGCGGATCCCCGCCGGGCGCTGGGGCGAGCCGGCCGACCTCGCCGGGGCCGTCGTCTTCCTCGCCTCCCCCGCGAGCGACTACGTCACAGGCCACGTCCTCGTCGTGGACGGCGGCTGGCTCGCGCGGTAGGGAGGGCGCCGTGACGGACCGGACCGCGACCGTCTCCGCCATCGAGGCCTCGGGAGTCGTCGCCGTCCTGCGGCTGAAGGACCCGGCGTCGCTTCGCGCCGTCGTCGACGCGCTCGCCGAGGGAGGCGTGCGTGCCCTCGAGGTGACGATGACCGTCCCGCGGGCGATCGAGCTGATCGCGGAGATCGCCCCGGCACTCCCCCCGGAGATCGTCCTCGGCGCGGGAACGGTCCTCGATGCGCCGACGGCCCGCGCCGCGATCGCGGCCGGGGCGCGCTACGTCGTCAGCCCCGTCTTCCGCACGGAGGTCGTCGCCGCCTGCCGAGAGCTCGGCGCCGCGGCGATGCCGGGCTGCTTCACGCCGACCGAGATCCTCACCGCCTGGGAGGCGGGTGCCGACGTCGTGAAGGTCTTCCCCGCGACGGCGCTCGGCCCGGGGTACTTCCGCGACCTGCGCGGCCCCCTCCCGCAGCTCCGCCTCATGCCGACGGGGGGCGTCTCGCTGGCGAACGCCGGCGACTGGATCCGCGCCGGCGCCGTCGCCATCGGTGTCGGGACGGCTCTCGCCGACCCGGCGGCCGTCGAGGCGGGCCGGTTCGACGAGATCACCCGGAGGGCGAGGGAGTTCGTCGCGGCGGTCGCTGCCGCCCGGAGCGCACGATGAAGAGAGTCGTCACGTTCGGCGAGATCATGCTGCGCCTGAGCCCGCCCGGGCACGAGCGCTTCTTCCAGTCGCCGGTCCTCGCCGCCACCTTCGGCGGCGGCGAGGCGAACGTCGCCGTCAGCCTCGCCCACTTCGGTCTCGACAGCCGCTGGGTCTCGCGCGTCCCGGCGAACGCCGTCGGCGACGCCGCCGTGAAGGCTCTCCGGGCCGAGGGCGTGAACGTCGACGGGGTCCTCCGCGGCGGCCGTCGGCTCGGCATCTACTTCGCCGAGACGGGCGCGAGCCAGCGCGCGGGCAACGTCGTCTACGACCGCGCCGGCTCGGCGACCTCCGAGGCGGGCCCGGGAACGTTCGACTGGCCGCGCCTCCTGGAGGGGGCGGCGTGGCTCCACGTCACCGGCATCACGCCCGCGCTCGGCCCCGGCGTC
>CAZNSS010000713.1:0-2394 GCA_964575465.1 uncultured Holophagales bacterium
GGTTCTCGATGGAGCAGACGACGACGCAGGTGTCGGCCGCGTCGCGCATCAGCTCGAGCTCGAACTCCTTCCAGCCGAGGACCGACTCCTCGACGAGGACCTCGTGGACGGGCGAGAGGAGGAGGCCTCGCTTGACGATCGCCTCGAAGTCGTCGGCGTTGAAGGCGATGCCGCCGCCGGTCCCGCCGAGGGTGTAGGAGGGACGGATGATGGCTGGGAAGCCGAACGACTGGGCGATCTCGCGCGCTTCGGCGACCGTTCGGGCGATTCCCGAGCGGAGGACGTCGACGCCGGCCTCCTGCATCGCCTTCTTGAAGAGGAGGCGGTCCTCGCCGAGCTCGACGGAGTGGGCCGAGGCGCCGAGGAGCTCCACCCCGTACCGGGCGAGGATCCCCTCCTTGTCCAGGGCCACGGCGAGGTTCAGCGCCGTCTGCCCCCCGACGGTCGGCAGGAGGGCGTCCGGGCGCTCCTTCGCGATCACCCGCTCGACCGTCGGGACGTCGAGCGGCTCGACGTACGTCGCGTCGGCGAACTCGGGGTCCGTCATGATGGTGGCGGGGTTCGAGTTCACGAGAACGACCCGGTACCCCTCGCGGCGGAGGACGCGGCAGGCCTGCGTCCCGGAGTAGTCGAACTCGCACGCCTGGCCGATGACGATCGGGCCGGAACCGAGGACGAGGATCGACTTCAGGTCGGCTCTCTTTGGCACGCGCCGGAGTCTAAGGGAAGCGCCGGGGGACACAGGAATCCCTTGACTCGGCACCTCCCGATTCCCGATCATTCCCGGTCGGTATCCCCCCGGGCCGATTTCGCACCGTTCCGCCGTTCGGAGGTCCATGAAGATCCGGCCGGGTCTCAGCATCGACCATGTCCCCGAGCTCCAGGCGCTCTGGGCGGAGCTCTCGGAGATGCGGCTCGTCCTCGACGGGCTCCCGGTCCTGGTCAGCGCCGTGAACAGGAGCGGCCTGTTCGCCTTCTGGAACCGGGAGTGCGAAAGGGTCACCGGCTACACATCGAAGGAAGTCCTCGGGAACCCCCGCTCGTTCGACCTGCTCTTTCCCGATCCGGTGCAGCGCGCCCGGATGAGCGAGATCTGGCAGGGCTCCGGCAGGTCCTTCCGGGACGTGGAGACCGAGCTGACGACGCGATTCGGTTCGGTGAAGACGGTCTCCTGGTCGAGCCTCTCGTCGACCTACCCCGTCGACGACTGGGACCGCTGGGCCGTCGGCGTCGACCGGACGGAGGTGAAGCGGAACGAGGAGGTCCTGGGGCTCCTCGCCGAGGTCAACAGCCGCCTCCTCCAGCGCGAGCCGCTCGACGCGATCCACTCGTTCATCTGCCACCGCGTGGCCGACGTCTTCCGCTTCGCCCTCGTCTCCATCGGGCAGCGACAGGCCGACGGCACGGTCCGGATGAGCGGCATCGCCGGCCCGAACGCCCCCGGCGCGAGCGCCCGGGAGATCCGCTGGGACGCCCCCTCGGCGGCCGGCGGAATCACCGGGGCGGCCATCCGCACGGGTCTCGTCCAGCGGGCCGAGGCCGAGAAGGACTCCTCGTTCGGCAGCGTCTGGAGGAACCGCGACGCCGGGCGGAAGATCGGCGCCTCGATCGCGCTCCCCCTCGCCGCGCGCGGCGCCGTCCTCGGAGCCCTCACCGTCCACGCCCGGCGGGCCGACGCCTTCGACCAGAAGACGGTCGACCTCCTCCGCCGCCTGACGCAGCAGGTCTCCCTCTCCTTCGACCACGCGTCGGACCTGACCGAGATCCAGCTCCAGTCGCTCGCCCTCGACGTCGTGAAGCACTCGGTCGCCATCACGTCGCGGGACGGGACGATCGAGTGGGTGAACCCCGCGTTCACGGCCCTCACCGGCTACTCGCGGGAGGAGGCGGTCGGGAGGACCCCCCGGATCCTGAAGTCCGGCCGACACGAGGCCGCCTTCTACGAGAGCCTCTGGAAGACGCTCCTCTCGGGCCACGAGTGGGAGGGCGAGACGACGAACCGTCGCAAGGACGGAACGCTCTACCTCGAGGACCAGACGATCACCCCGGTGAAGGACGAGGCCGGGGAGATCACCCACTTCGTCGCCGTCAAGCAGGACGTCACGGAGCGGAGGCGGCTCGAGGATTCGATCGTCCACCTCGCGCGGCACGACCCTCTCACCGAGCTCCCGAACCGCCGGGTCGTCGAGGAGGACCTCGTCCGGCTCCTCGCGCGTGCCGAGCGCGGTCTCCCCTCCGCGCTCCTCCTCGTGGACCTCGACAACTTCAAGGAGGTCAACGACCGGTGCGGGCACGCCGCGGGAGACGACGCCCTGCGCGCCGCCGCGCGGCTCTTCCTCGACGCGGTCCGTCCCGGAGACCTCGTCGGACGGATCGGGGGGGACGAGTTCGTCG
>CAZNSS010000714.1:0-2393 GCA_964575465.1 uncultured Holophagales bacterium
TTCGTCTCCGACCACGTCGAGACGCTCTACGAGATCCGGATGCTCTTCGCCGACGAGGCGAAGGCGCTCGGCATCCGGAACTACGTCGCCGCGGACGGGCTGAACGACCACCCCGCCTTCATCGAGGCGCTCGCCGACGTCAGCCGGAACGCGCTCCTCACCGCGGGATCGCATTGAGGCGGATCGTCATCCTCGGCGGGGGAATGACCGGCCTGGCCCTCGCCTTCCTCCGGAACCAGAGCCCCGCCCCCGGGGACGACATCCTCGTCCTCGAGGAAGGGCCACAGCCGGGCGGGAGCCTCCGGACGCTGCGGGAGGAGGGGCTCGTCCTCGAGGCGGGGCCACACACCCTCCGGACCACGGCGGCGGCAGAGCGGCTCGTGGCGGACCTCGGCCTCGGGGACGAGGTCCTCGTCGCCGACCCGAAGGCCGCGCGCTGGGTCGTGAGGGACGGCCGGGCGCGCCGGGTGCGCCCGGGACCCGCCGGCCTCCTCAGCTCGGCGATCCCTCTCGGGGCCCGGCTCCGCGCGCTGAGAGAGCCGTTCGTCGCCCCGCGGCCGGCCGACCTCGACGACGAGTCGGTCCACGATTTCTTCTCCCGGCGCTTCGGGCCCGGGATCGCACGCACGGTCGGCGGGCCTGTCGCCACCGGCGTCTGGGCCGACGACCCGACGACTCTCTCGGCGCGGAGCGCCTTCCCGGCCCTCTGGGAGGCCGAATCGCGCTCCGGGAGCGTCCTCCGCGGCCTCCTCTCCCCCCCGAAGGCCGCCGGGCCGCCCTTCCGCTCCCGGACGATCAGCTTCCGCGACGGGCTCGCGACGCTCGCCGAGCGGCTCGTCGCGACGAGCCAGCGCGCCGGCGTCCGAGTCGAGCTGAACGCGGAGGTCCTCGCGATCGAGGGCCCCTTCGACGAGGGGAACGCAGGCGGCATCTGGAAGATCCAGATCGCCGACGGCACCGTCTACCCCGCGGACACGCTCGTTTCCACGCTCGACGCCCGGAGCCTCTCCGCGCTCCTCGCCACGCGCCTCCCGCGTTCGGCCTCGCGCCTCTCGGCTCTCGAGTACTCGCGCCTCGCCGTCGTCCTCCAGGCGTTCCGCCCGGAGGGCGACGACGACGCCCCGGAGGGATTCGGCGTCCTCGTCCCGCGCGGCGAGGGGCTCCACTCGCTCGGCATCCTCTACCTCTCCTCGCTCTTCCCGGAACGCGTCCCCGGCGGTGTCGCCCTGATGACGTCGTTCTTCGGCGGCGCCCTCGACCCGGCCCTTCCCGACCGGACGGAGGGAGACCTCCTGAAGCTGGCCGAAGCCGAGGTGCGGGCACTCCACCCGCGGATCGGTCCGCGCGTCCACGGGCGGGTCCTGAAGTGGCCCGCCGCCCTTCCGCGTCTCCCGCTCGGCCACCACGCGACGCTCGCCCTGCTCGAACGCGACCTCGCCGAGGTCAACGCCGGGGACGCGCGCCCGCGACTCGTCGTGACCGGCTCCTGGCGCGACGGCCTGGGGCTCGGAGAGCGGATCTCCCGCGCCGAGGAGCTGGCCCCTTCACTCTGATCACGGAGGTCCCATGAGGCGCATCGTCCCGGGATCGGTCTTCCTCGCCGTGCTCCTCGGCGCGGCCGGCTTCGTCGCCCGCGCCCTGCCGGAAAGGGACGCGCACCAGATCCCCCCGCGGCCGGAGCACGAGGAGGGGCGCGCCAAGAGGGTGCGCGCCCTCGAATCGTCGCTCGCGCGGACGTCCACGGGACGGCAGGCCCTGTCGCCGGAGGGGACCGACCGGGCGTACGACGTCCTCACCTACGACCTCGCCTTCGACGTGAACCCGGCCGTCGCCGCCATCGAGGGACGGGCCGTGATCCGGCTCTCCTCGCTCCGCCACGGCCTCTCCGAGGTGCGCCTCGACCTCGACGACGCCATGACGGTGAGGTCGGTGGAGCGGGACGGCAGGCCGCTCTCGTCGTTCACCGCTGCCGCCGACCTCCTCCGCATCCCCCTCGACCCGCCCCTCGGCGCGGAGGAGCGGACGACGCTCGTCGTCCGCTGGGGAGGGACGCCCCCTTCCGGGCGCGCGCTCTCCTTCTGGACGGCCCCCTCGAGCGGCCCGGCGCTCTCCTCGCTCGCCGAGCCGTTCGACGCCCCGTCCTTCTGGCCCTGCGTCGACGACCCGGCCGACAAGGCGGTGACGAAGGTCGCCGTCACCGTCCCCGAGGGATACGTCGCCGCGTCGGCCGGCGTCGGCACCTCCGCCCCGGCCGGGCCCGGGAAGGTGACCTTCACCTGGCTCCTCCCGCAGCCGATCCCGACCTACCTCGTCTCGATCGCCGTCGCCCGCTACGAGACGATCACGGCCGAGTACCGCTCCCTCGACGGGAGCCGGACGATGCCCGTCGTCGG
>CAZNSS010000715.1:0-2389 GCA_964575465.1 uncultured Holophagales bacterium
CGTGTCAGCTCGCTCCCGAAAATCCCCCCATGTTCGCGTCTGAAATTCCCCCCCTGCCCTGACAGGGAGGGAAAGGGATGGAGACGACGATTACCGCGACAGGCCTGAGGATGCCGACCGGGACGCCTGTGGGTGTCTCGGAGGCGCCGTTGATCCGGGAAACAGAGTGGGGAGCGATCCGGGAGCTTCACGGCAAAGGGTGGTCGAAGAAGGCGATCGGCCGGCAGCTGGAGCTGGACATCAAGACGGTCCGGAAGTGGTTGAGGAAGGAATGGCGGCGACGACGCCGGGAGCTGGCCGAGCGCGGGCTGGACCCGCACCGGAGCTTCCTGGAGGGTCGAGGCCCGGAAGTGGGCTTCAACGGCAAGGTGCTCGAGCGGGAGCTAGGCGAGCGGGGCTGGTCGGGGCACTACGCGACGCTGGCGCGGTACGTGGCGCCAATGAGGAAGGCCTGGCGGGGAGGAGCGGAGGCCGTGGTGCGCTACGAGACGGACCCGGGACAGCAGGCCCAGGTGGACTGGGGCTCGACGGCCGTGACGATCGGCGGGGAGAAGGTCCGGATCCACTTTTTCACGATGGTCCTCGGCTACAGCCGGCGGCTCTTCGCCCGTGCCTACGCCAGCGAAGGGCTCGGCGCCCTGCTGGACGCCCACGAGAAGGCCTTCAGTCACTTCGGGGGGAGGACCCGGACGATCCTGTACGACAACCCGCGGACGATCGTCCTGTCCAAGGACGAGAACGAGCAGCGGGTGAGGTGGAACGCGACCTTCAAGGACCGGATGGACTTCTACGGCGTGGAGGTCCGGCTTTGCCGGTACTACCGGGCGCAGACGAAGGGCAAGGTCGAGAGCGGGGTCAAGTACGTCAAGCGCAACGCGCTGATCGGCCAGAGCTTCGCGAGCCTGGACGAGCTCAACGAGTACCTCCTGAAGTGGTGCCTCCAGGTCGCCGACCAGAGGATCCACGGTACGACCCACGAGAAACCGGCCGAGCGCTTCGAGCGAGAAGAGCTCGTCGCCGTCGATCTTCGCCCGGCCCCGCCGAAGGAGCTCGTCGTCACCCGCCGCGTGCCGAAGGACGCCCTCGTGGCCGTCGAGACCAACCGCTACCCGGTCCCCTTCGAGTGGGTCGGGCAGGACGTCACGGTGAGGATCCTGTACGAGGAGGTCATCCTCCACGGACCCGGCGAGCAGCGCGTGCGGCACCCGAAGCTCACTGGCAGCCATCAGGTGGCCCGATGGGCCGGCGAGCCGAGACGGCTCCCGCCTCGAAAGCCGGCCCACCGAACGCCTCCCGCCTCCGAGCCGCTCGCCCTCGAGCAGGCCGGGTACGTCGAAATCCGTCCGCTCTCCCACTACGAGGCCCTCGCCGAGGTGGCCGGATGAGCGGGGCCGCCCAGATCGAGAGGATCCAGGAGCTGCTCCAGCGGCTGCGGCTGATGAAGGCCCTCGTCGAGCTGCCGCAGCTGCTGCAGGAGGCCGGCAAGAAGGAGATCAGCTACAGCGACTTCCTCGAGGAGCTCCTGAGCCGGGAGACGACGGCCAAGAAGGAGCGTCACACCGCGATGCGCACCACGATGGCCCGCTTCCCCTTCCAGAAGAGCCTGGAGAGCTTCGACTTCAAGCAGCAGCCCTCTCTGGACCCCAAGGCGATCCGGGAGCTTTCGACGGGGCGCTTCATCGCCGACTCCGAGAACGTCCTTCTGCTCGGCCCGCCGGGAGTGGGAAAGACCCACCTGGCCGTCGGTCTGGGTCTGAAGGCCTGCGCCCTGGGGTACCGCACGGCCTTCACCACGGCGGCCTCGCTCATCGCCACCCTCGTCAAGGCCCAGAACGAGAACCGCCTCGAAGAGAGGCTGAAGCTGCTCGTGCAGCCGCGCCTCCTGATCGTCGACGAGATCGGCTACCTGCCCATCGACAGAAACGGCGCCAACCTCTTCTTCCAGCTCGTCTCACGGCGCTACGAACGAGGCTCGATCCTGGTCACCTCCAACCAGAGCCTCTCGGGCTGGGGTGAGGTCTTCGGCGATCGGCTGATCGCCACGGCGATCCTCGACCGCCTCCTGCACCACTCCACGATCGTGAACATCAAGGGCGAGAGCTACCGGCTGAAGGAGAAGCGCAAGGCCGGCCTGCTCACCCGCAGCGACGCCGTAGCCGAGGCCGCCCTGGCCGAAGGCGTGGCCAGGACCTGAGGAGAGGAGACCCGTGGCTGTGGATCCCATGGAATTCGCTTCGCGAATCCCACAGGCTCCACAGCCCTGCTACTGGACACTCACCGAAAAGAACGAAGACGCCGAGGACGGGCCGTACAAGCCCACCCTCACATCACACCGGGAGGGGGGAAATTCCGGTGCGACCTGAGGGGGAAATTCGGGTGCGACTTGACA
>CAZNSS010000716.1:0-2388 GCA_964575465.1 uncultured Holophagales bacterium
GGAGCGCCGACCCGATCGCGATGTCGCTGTAGCCGGAGAAGTCGGCCCAGATCTGGGCGGCGTAGGCGTAGACGGCGAAGCCCGCCTCCGCCGAGGTGTAGAGGCCCGGGACCTCGAAGACGCGGTCGACGAGGTTCACGGAGATGAGGTCGGCGATGAGGCACTTCTTGAGGAGGCCGAGGGCGATCCGGAAGAGCGCCCGGCTCCCGTCTTCGTCCGAGAGCGGCGCGAGCGGGCGGCCCCACTGGGGGAAGAACGTCCCGGCCCGCGTGATCGGGCCGGCGAGGAGCGTCGGGAAGAAGGAGACGAAGGCCAGGTAGTCGAGGAAGCGGGCGGGAGGGTCCTCGTCGCGGCGGTAGACGTCGATGACGCAGCCGAGCGACTGGAACGTGTAGAACGAGATGCCGGCCGCGAGGACGAGCGTGAAGGGGGGCCACGAGGGGTCGCCGCCGTGGCCGAGGAGCGGCGCCGCGGCGCGGGCGAGGAGCCCCGAGTACTTGAAGGCCGCGAGGAGCGCGAGGTCGACGGTGACGCTCGTCGTGACGAGGAATCGACGGACGGCGGGCCGGGAGACCCGCCCCAGGGCGCGGGCGACGTTGAAGTCGACGGCCGCAGTCGCGAGGAGCGGCAGGAGCGCGAGCGGGTTCCACGTGGCGTAGAAGACGAGGCTGAGGGGAACGAGGACGAGCGCCCGGGGAGCCCGCTGGGCGACGACGCGGACGACGACGACCGCCGCCAGGAGGAAGAGCAGGTAGAGCGGGTCGGCGAGGCTCACCGCCCGCCTCCCGTGCTCTCCCCCCACTTGCCGTACGCTGCGAGAAGCTTCCCGACGATCTCTTCCGCGAGCTTCTCGTAGCCCTGGCGGCTGAGGTGGACGAGGTCCTTCGCGGCGAGCTTCTTTCTCGACCAGGCCCGGATCGCCCCGTCACCCCCCATCGCCGCGCGCTGGTCGAAGAAAGCGGCTCCGTTCTCCCGGGCCGCGGCCCGGAGCGACCGGATCACGAGCGGCTCCGTCCCGGCCAGGAGCCGGGAGACGCGCTTCGACTTCGAGGCCCGGTCCGGCGGGCCCGTGACGAGGAGGGCTGCCCCGGGCGCGTCCTCGCGCAGGGCACGGAGGAGCTCGCTCGCTTCGCTCCGGAAGTCTTCCTCGACGAGGTCGCCGCGTCCCATGTCGTTCGTGCCGTACGAGACGACCACGAGCGCCGGGTCGAGGCGCTCGAGGAGCGCGCGCCGCAGCTCGCGGTCGGGCCGGCCGAGCATGCCGACCTCCGCGCCGTTGATCCCGATCGAGTCGAGGAGGATTCCCGGCCGCCCCGTCGTCAGGTCCGCGCCGAGGATCCCGGCGGCCCCTCCGCAGGAGTCCCGGATCTCGAGCGCGTGCTCCCCCTCGGCGACGGGCTCGGGGGCGACGAACGCGACGACGCCCCCGTTCCGGAGGACCGCGCCGTCGACCCGGGCGCAGGGGGTTCCCGCCTCGCCCCTGACCGCGGGTCCGACGTCACCCGCGAACGCGGTGACCCCGTCGACCGAGACCACGAGACACCCCTCTCCCGAGGGCGCGAGGGCGACGACCTCCGAACCGGAGAAGACCGCTTCGAGGCCGGCGCTTCCCGCCGCGCGGGGGACGAGGGCGACGCCCCAGAGGCCCACGCGCTTCACCACCGCGTCGCGGCCGAGCCCCACCGTCTCGAACCCGCCGTCGCCGCGGCTCCGGGCCCGCTCGTGGCGGAAGTAGCGCCACGGGTTCCCCGGCATGACGAGGCCGGGACCGGCGTCGCCGAAGCGCTCCTGGAGGAGCCTTCGCGCGTGGCCGGTGAGGAGGTCCGCCGCGACGTGCGAGTCGCCGAGCCAGAGGACGCGGAGCGTCCGCGTCTCTCCCCGCTCGACCTCCCGAAGGCGCCCGAAGAACGTCCCGAGGGCGCGCGGCTCCTCCAGCTCGGCGCGGGGAACCGGTTTGGGCGCCTTCTTCGTCTTCGGCTTCTTCTTCGGGGTCGAGCTCGGCGCCGGCTTCTTCGTGGCCGCCTCCCCGGGAGGAGCGGCGAGGAGAAGGGCGGCGACGACGGGGACGACGAGGAGGAGGCGCCTCAACGGGGTGTCCTCCCGAGGAGCGCGCCGCCGGCGAGCGGCGGCCCCGAGTTCGAAAGGACGAGCCGGCCCGCCGCGTCCCGGTAGCTTCGGATCTCCCCTTCGGCTTCCCCGCTCCGTGCGGGCGCCGGAGCGACGCGCGCCACGCGCGGCACCGGAACCGTCGCCGGGACCGCCTCCGCCGGCACTCCGGCGAGGGAAGGCGCGACGAGCCGGGCGATCTCCCGGTAGCCCGCTTCCGTGAAGTGGACGAGGTCCCGCGCCGCGAGCGGCGACGCCGCCGAGGCCCAGCGGACGGCCGTG
>CAZNSS010000717.1:0-2376 GCA_964575465.1 uncultured Holophagales bacterium
GGGTCCTCGGCGGCTGGAGGGGACGGCTCGCATCGGCGTCGGACGGCCCGTTCGCGCCGCGCGCGGGGCTCGAGGCGCTCCTCGCCCGGCGGACGCGCCGCCGTCTCCGCCGGCGAACGGAGGAGCTCTCGGCGCTCCTCCCGCCGGGTCGGAAGACCCTTCATCCGGCGCGAATCGCCGCCAAGAAGGTGCGTTACGCGCTCGAGGTCGTCGAGCCGCTCGACCCGGCCGTGCGCCCGCTCCTCCGCCTCCTCCGCTCGTTCCAGGACGCCGCGGGCGACGCCCACGACCTCGGCGAGCTCGCGGAACGCGTCCGGACCGCGGCCTCGTCCCGACCCGACCTCGAGCCGTTCCTCCAGGACCTCGACGCCGACACCTCACGGGCGTTCGCGGCCGCTCGAAGGAGGGGCGCGGCGCTCGCCGCGCCTGTCCGGAGGCTGCGCCCGGCCCTCGGGACGCCCGAGACGAGGTAGGCTAGCGGGGAATGTCCCGCGTCCGCCCGCCCGCCTTCCTCGCCGCGTCCCTCTCCATCCTCCTCTTCCCGCTTCCGGGCGCCGCGACGACGCCACCCCCGGAGCCTCGGCACCGGGTCGTCCTCGTTTCGTTCGACGGCGCCGGTGGAGCGGAGTACGAGCGACAGCGCGAGGCGCTCTCCCCCGACGGCTTCCGCCGAGCGGAGCGCGAGGGCGTCTCGGCGGAGCGGCTCCAGGTCGTGGCTCCGTCGCTCACGGCGGTCGTCCACTCCTCGATCGCGACGGGGGCGCTCCCGGAGGACACCGGCGTCGTCTCGAACTCCTACTGGCCCGCCGGCGGACCGCTGAAAGCGCGCGCCGACGGCTTCGAAGCGGAGCCGGCCGTCGAGACGCTCTGGGAGGCGGCCGCCCGCCAGGGCCGCCGCGTCGCGGCGCTCTGCTGGCCGGGTGTCTCGGGACGGACGACCCGGACGACGACGCCGGTCGGCGTCCGCTGGACGGACCTTCGAGCTCCCGGGTTCCTCTGGTCCGGTCCGGGCGCCGGGTCTCCCTTCCCCGACGCGGCGATCGCCCTTCCCCCCGAGGCGCGGAGCTGGTCGCCGCCCCGGCTCGTCCGCGTCGAGCCTCCCGCGGGCCGCGAGAGCGTCTCCACGCGCGTGCTCCTCTTCGTGCTCCTCGACACGGTGGACGACGGCCGGCGCGAATACGACACGCTCGCCGCCCTCGACGCCGACGGGGACCTCGCCGGCCGCCTCCGCGCGGGGGACTGGCTCGCCCTCTCCGAGAAGGGGGAAGGAGTCGCGCGCCGCGGACGCTGGGTGAAGCTCCTGAAGCTCGCCCCCGACGCCTCGGTGCTCTCGCTCTACGTCGGCGGCCTCGGGCAGACCGAGGCGTGGCCCGAGGACTTCCAGCGGACGCTGGACCGGCGCTGCGGCTTCTGGCCGGGACCGCCGGACCACGAGCTCCTCGAAGGCCCCGAGCCCGACACGAAGACGTACCTCGAGATGGCGGACCGCTTCTCGGCCTTCTTCACCTCGCTCTACGCGACGGCCGAGCGGCGCGGCGACTGGGACGTCCTCCTCGCCTACCAGCCCGTCGTGGACGAGGTCACGCACGACCTCGCGCCCTCGACGTCGGAGCGGCCGGGAGCCGACCCGGAGCGGACCGGTAAGGGCGCGGCGGCCGTGCGCGAGTCCTGGCGGATCGCCGACCGCGCCGCCGCCCGCTACCTCCGCTTCCTCGAGCTCGGCGGAGACGTCGTCCTCGTCTCCGACCACGGCCTGCGCCCGGTGAAGCGGAGCGTCTACCCGGCCGAGGTGATGCGGAGGAAAGGGTGGATCGCGACCGACGTCCTCGCCGGGCGTCCCGTCGTGCGGGCCGATTCCCCGACCGACGTCGCCGTCTGCGGCGGTTCCGCGCTCGTCGTCCTCAACCGGGCGGGAGCCATGCCGGGAGGCGTCCTCTCTCCCGAGGAGTCGGCAGGAGTCCTGGCCGACATCGCGGGCACCTTCCGTTCGCTGAAGGACGAGACCGGCGCACCGCTCTTCGAGATCGTCGCGCTCCGTGGAGAGGCCGCGACGCTGGGGCTCGACCACCCGAACGTCGGAGACCTCGTCCTCTTCGCGGGAAAGGGGACGGCCCTGAGGGCCGGGTTCCCGAAGCAGGGGGACGCCGCGCCGCTCCTCCTCCCGGCGGACGTCGCCGCCCAGCACGGCTACGGCCCCGATCCCGAGCTCGACGGGCTCTTCTTCCACGCGGGGCCGGGCCTCGTCCCGGCGCGCCACCCGTCCGTGAGGGCCGTCGACGTCGCCGCGCGCGTCACGGCCCGCCTCGGGCTGTCGCCTCCGGGGGCGAGATGACGCCGCTCGTCGTCGACGTGCCGCTCCTGCCGCGTGACGCGCGC
>CAZNSS010000718.1:0-2372 GCA_964575465.1 uncultured Holophagales bacterium
CCACCAGTAGTCACCACACGACGGAGGATGCCATGGGGGCGGGGCGGAAAATGCGCAGCAGACGTATCGGCGTCAGCCGGCGGGCGCTTCGCGCGGGCCTCACCATGGCGATCGCCGTTCCCGGGGTGGCGCTGACGGCCGCACCCGCCTCGGCCGTGTGCCCGGCGGGCGCCGGCACCGAGCAGTACTGCTACGCCCTTGTCGGTGCGACCGATGGCGCCACGTACAACGGCGTCTCCGCGAACCTGACCTACACCTGCATGAAGCAGCCCGCCGAACTCCTCACCCAGCAGACGTGGCTCTCCACGTCCACCCGCGACGCGTTCATCGAGACGGGGATCTACCGCGGGTACGTCTCGGGCGGCGCGGGGACCACGACGACACCGTCCATCTTCTGGGGCAGGCAGCTCTCCCCCAGAGCGGGTGGGGCCTACCAGACCTGGAAATCGAGCGCCCTGTCGCCGTCGACGGCCTACAACTTCGCCATCGTCCGGAACAGCGGCGGCTACGTCTGGCAGATCTACTTCGGGTCCCGGCTCCTGGCGAACCTCGACGGCCCGACCAACACGATGGTGTCGGCGCAAGCCGGAGCCGAGAGCCACACCCCGTCGGACAACAACCGTGGCTCGATGACGGGCGGGAAGGTGAAGCGGAACAGCACGTCCTGGTCGTCCGGTTTCGGGCCGAATTGGTACTCGATCGTCACGTCCGGATATTTCAGCGCGAGCAATATCAGCAGTAGTTCGATCACGTACACCACGCCCCAGAACACCGGCTGCTGAGCGGAGCGCTGCGATGAGGAAACGGAAGACCCTGCTGCCGCTGGCAGCGATCGCGCTGGCTCCCTTGCTCGCGCAGCCGATGACGAACGCGGTGGGGGCCGCCGGGCCGGCCCCGTTCTCCGGCCCCGAGATCGCCTCGATCCAACGGATCACCGCCGACGCGGTCACCTCCCCCGTCGTGTTCCGCGCGGTCCGGATGACCGTCGGCGACGCGCTCGCGGCGATCGCCCCCGGCGAGATGCCGATGGGTGACCAGACGGCACAGATCGCCGATCACACCGCGGCCGTGATGGTGGGGGCCGGCACCGGGCTGGCCGCTCCCCCGAAGGCCGTGCCGCCCGGAACCCCCGGCAACACCAAGCCGCAACCGGTGGCCATCCTGCTCCTGGTCGATCTGACCGACGGCATGCAGCTCGGCGGCACCTACGTCTTCCAGGCCAACGACGTGGCCCGGGTCGACCTCACCACCATCGCCGCACGTCGGCGCTCCTCCCCCGAGGTGCCGATCGTGGTGAATCCGAGGCAGTGAACCAGCGGTGACCCGGGGCCGATAACCGGTTGTCGGACCGGCGGCCGACGTGGCGTCATGGTGGCGCCGATCGCAACCCGCGATCGGTACCACCCAGCGTCCGAGAGGTTTCGCACCATGTCGTTCACCGAGGTGCCCGGGGTCCGGGTGCCGATCCGCATGTGGGCCGACCCGGCAACCGTCGAGGAGGCCGCGCTGCGCCAGCTGCGCAACGCCAGCGCCCTCCCCTGGGTGCACGGCGTCGCGGTCCTGCCGGACGTGCACTACGGCAAGGGCGGCACGGTCGGTTCGGTGATCGCGTTGCGCGACGCGGTCAGCCCGGCGGCGGTCGGGGTCGACATCGGCTGCGGGATGGCGGCGGTGCGCACCTCGCTCGTCGCGGGCGACCTGCCCGACGACCTGGCCCGGCTGCGGTCGGCGATCGAGGCGGCGATCCCGGTCGGGTTCGCGGGCCACGCCGAGCCGGTCGACGTCACCGGTCTGCCCACGCTCACCGAGGACGGTTGGGACACCTTCTGGGGCGGCTTCGCCGACCTGGGCGGCGCGGTCGCCGATCGGTTCGGCAAGGCGCGTTCGCAGCTGGGAACCCTGGGCGGCGGCAACCACTTCATCGAGGTCTGCCTCGAAGTCGGTGCCGGAGAAGGGGTTTCGCGGGCGGGCGAGGAGGCGCCGGTGTGGCTGATGCTGCACTCGGGTTCGCGGGGCATCGGCAACCTGCTCGCCCAGGTGCACATCGAGCGGGCGAAGTCGTTGCCGCACAACGCGGATCTGCCCGACCCCGACCTCGCCGTGTTCATCGCCGGCACCCCGCAGCTCGCCGCGTACCGGCGGGACCTGTTCTGGGCGCAGGAGTACGCCCGGCGCAACCGGGCGGTGATGCTCGCGCTGCTGCAGGGCGTCGTCCGGCGGTTCTTCGACGGCGTGCGGTTCGGTGAGCCGATCTCGTGCCACCACAACTACGTGGCCGAGGAGGTGCACGACGGCGTCGAGGTGCTGCTCACCCGCAAGGGCGCGATCCGGGCTGGTGCCGGCGACCTCGGGATCATCCCGGGCAGCATGGG
>CAZNSS010000719.1:0-2368 GCA_964575465.1 uncultured Holophagales bacterium
CGAGGCGTCCACTGCGCCTCCGCCGAGAGGGCCACCCCGAGGAGGAGCCACGCCAGCCGCTTCACGTCACGCGATCCCGGGCGTCCCGTTGACGCCGAGGTTCTCGGCGAGGAAGGTCTCGATCGACTTCCCGGCGAAGGCCTCGCGCGCGGTCTTCGTCGCGCCGAACGAGGGCCCGTCGGAGGTGTGCGGCGCGAAGGCCCCGGTGAGGAGGCCGAGGCCGCAGAAGCCCGGGTCGAGCATCCGGTAGTGCGGGAGGAGCTCGGGGTCGGCAGCCTTGAGGCGCTCGATGAGCGCCCAGCGGGACTCCCGCTCCTCGGCGGAGAGGCAGACGTCACCGCGCCAGTTGACGTTCGCGCAGGCCCTCCGGATCGCCTCGACCGGGTCGGGCGAGGTCATCACCGAGCCGAAGCCGTAGAGGTCGTCGGCCGGGGCGATGAAGTCGAAGAGGCCGCCGGAGGGCGGGATCGTGACCTCGATCGGTGCCGAGACCAGGCCGAGCTTCGTCTCGATCGCGTCGAGCCGGGAGAGGATGAGGTCGAGTTTCTCGTCGTAGTTCACGGGCGTTCCTTTCGGCGGGTCGCCCTCTGCGACTCCACCTGGGGTTCCTCGAGGGGTTCCGCAGCGGGCACCTCGAGGGGCTCCTCGAGGGGTTCCGCAGCGGGCACCTCGAGGGGCTCCTCGAGGACTCGAACCAGCCCTCGAGCGAGCCAGTCCTCGACTTCGAGCGAGGAGGCATCCCCCGGGACGGCGAGGACCGCCCCGGGGGTCTGCGTACGCGGCTCGAAGCCGATGCGGGTCAGGATCTCGATTCGCACGAGCGGCTCAGACCCCGGTAAGCGCGAAGACGAGCTCGGGGTTGAAGACCTCGGGTGCGCTGCGCCTGACGTTCCCGTGGACGATGTGGACGCCGTCCTCCTGGAAGTTGGGCGACAGGTACTCGTTCGCGGCGAAGGGCGTGCCCATGATCTGGTTCTCGAACTGGCCGACGAAGGCCGGGTCGTCGCCGTTCCACGCCTGGCCGGCGAGGACGGGCGAGTAGCCCACGTGGACGGTGGTCGCCAGGTTGCCCTGGTCCCAGATGAAGGAGGGCGAAAGCGCCCCGGTCGCGGTCGTGTCGTTCCGGACCGTCCCGACGAGGACGTTCAGGCCGAGGAACTTCTGCGGGAGTCCTCCGGCCATGATCCCGGCCATGAGCTCCGAGAAGACGCCCTGGGGGTTCTTCTGGATCTCGTCGGAGGCGATCCAGCCGGGGATCTTCTTACGCGGGATGCGGATGAAGTTCGGCTCGACGCCCGAGCGCTCGGCGACGACGGCCTTCGCGGCCTCGACGTCGTAGACGCTCTTGCAGGTGGTGCTGGCCCAGGCGCCCGTGGCCGCGGTCTTGTTGGCAGCGGCGAAGACGGCCGGGTCGTAGAGCGCTCCGACGCGGAGCTCCTGCCCGAACATCAGGACGTTCGCGATCTGCCGCGAGGCGTCGACCTTCGGCTGGGCCGAGGAGACGGCGTTCGCGACGTCTTCCTCGGTGTACTCCACGCGGACGGCATCCTCGGTGATGATCGAGGTCAGCCAGTCGATGACGGTCCGCGGCAGGAGGTTCGCGCGCGAGCCGGGGGCTCGGAGCGTCTCGCGGAAGTTGGCCAGGAGGTTCTTCGTGTCCTTCTTCCCCCACCGGACGTAGTCCTTCCCGACGGGCTTGATCGCGCTCAGGTATCGCGCGAGCCAGCCGCCCAGGTTGGCGTTCTCGGTGAGGACATTCGTGAGGAGCGGATCGGGGGCGAGCTGACGCTGGTTCGGTCCGTAGGCCATGACGTCTCCTTACGCGACCGCCGCGGGCACGGGCGGGAGGATGGTGAGCAGCTCGCCGTCGGCGGCCGCGTTGTAGGCGAGGCCCACGATCGGCTGGGTGGCGACGGCGGTCTTGACCATGCCGGCCGCCACCGTGCTGAGCTTCGCGCCGGCAGCGATGGCGCCGGAGGCTGTCACGACGAACGCCCCGAACCCGATCGGGACGGCTCGAACGGGCATTCCCGCCTTCTCCGCGGTCAGCGGCATGAAGAGCGGCACGGCCTCGTTGGCGCCGGCGACGATGAGCGTGTTGTCGGTGTGCTGCTTGTAGAGGCGGTTCGCGACGATGTCGACGGTCCCGACCTTGAACGAGAGCGCCATATCAGGAACGTAGGCCGCGACGAGCTTGGTGTACTGGGCCATCTCAGGCGCTCCTCTTCTGGCTCACGGCCACGACCGCCTGCGAGTAGCTGACGGGCGTGCCGGCGGCCATCTGGGCCTTCTGGTACTCGCGCGCCTTCCGGTCGACGTCGGACGAGGACTCGTCGCCCTCGGGGTTGAAGCCGGGCTCCGTGCGGCC
>CAZNSS010000720.1:0-2367 GCA_964575465.1 uncultured Holophagales bacterium
GAACGACTCGAGCGGGCGGTCGACGGGGACCGCCACCGCCTTCGCGAGGGTGGCGCCGAGGTCGACGCCGACGTCCCACACGCTCATCCGCGGCATTGTCTCCCGAACCCCGCCGCTCCGGTCTCCTCAGCCCCCGCCGGCGGGCTCGATGTAGTCGAACGTCGCGTCCTCTCCCTTGTCGACGAAGATGTGCTCGCCGCGGAAGCGCGAGCGGAGCGGACCGAGGTCGTCGGAATCCCACTTCGTCGCCGACGCGGCGATCTTCGTCGGGGCGTTCTTGTCGCCCTCGTCGAGGGCGTCGGTGATGTGCTTGGCCGTCACCGCGGTGCCCGCGGCGAGCGTCCCGAGCTTCGTGTCCCACCCGAGCGAGGAGTCGCTGAGCGAGCCCCACGCCTTGTCGACGTGGGCCAGCTCGTGCGTGATGAGGAAGTCCCTGCAGGCCCTCTTCGCCTTGAGGGCCTTCACCTCCTTCTCGTTGTCCTTCTTCCCCTCGGCGGTCTTGAGCTGGGCGTCGGTGACGTTCAGCTCCTTCGGGATCCGGATCACGACCGTCTTGAGCGCTGCCCGGCCCGAGAAGTAGCCGGCCCCCTCCGCCTTGGGGTTCGAGACGAGCTGCGACTCGAACGTGCAGTCCGTGAAGCCGAGCTGGTTCCCGTCCTTCGTCTCCTGCCGGATCTTCTTGAGGGTCCAGGTGAAGTCGGGCTTCGGCGTGGCGATGCGGCAGAGGACGATCTGCGCCTTTCCCTCCAGCCAGGAGTAGGCCTTCTTCTCCGCCGTGTCCTTGTACTCGGCCACCGGCGGGGGCAGCGCCTGGGCCGCGTCGGACCCCGCCTTCAGGCCCGTCGGGCCCCTCGGGTCGACCGCGGGCTCGCCGGCCCCGAGAACCCCGGCGTCCTTCTTCCCACCGCCCATGCTCCCTCCTCTCCGGGACGGGCGTCTCATCTCACGGGCGGGAGCGGAAGCTCCCTGCAGCGAGGACGACGGCGTCTCCGGCCAGTGCCTTTTTTTCGATTATCGCGTTTCGCGGGGGCCGGCGCGAGGAAGGGGCGGTCCGGCGGGGCGCAGGTCCGGTCTCAGGGCGGAGGATCGTAGTGGATCTCGGGGGTCGGGCCGCTGTCGATCCTCACGCCGTGCGAGGAGAGACGGGGCGTCAGCAGGTCGAGGTCGAGCGCGTCCCAGGCGTTCGCCGAAGAGACGATCAGGCCGGGCGCGGAGGTGTCCGCGGACCGGACCACGGACTCGAACCGGGCCCTGTCGGGAAGTCTCGACCCGTAGGACCCGAAGGCGGAGTAGTAGCCGAGCGGCTGGTCCCCGAGGGCCTCGAACGCCTCGGTCATGTGCTTGCGCTCGTGGAGGAGGATGTCCTCGTAGGCGGCTCGGAAATGCCGGAGCTTCTGCTTCTTCTTCGGGTCCTTCTCGGCTTCGATGCGGGCGTCGTCGAACCAGAGCTCGCCCGGCAGGAGCACCCGCGAGGCCTGCAGTCGGGCGACGGCCGTGAACCAGCTCATGCCCGAGACCTTCGTCTCCCTGACGTCGCCCGTCCTGAACCCCGCGGTGGTGTTGCCCAGGGCGCGGTCGAAGTACGGGTCCCCGGCGTTCTTCAGCGCGGCCCGGATCTCCCTCAGCGAGAGACGGGTCGGAGCGACGTGGGCCATCAGGCAGACGAGGATCCGGACCTGGTCGTCGAAGTAGGAGAACGTCCTCGAGTCCAGCACGTTCGGCGGCGCGGCGAGGGGAGGGGGACCCTGGGCGGCCTGGTCTCCGTCCGCCAGGCCCACCGGGCCCCGGACCCCTTCCGTAGCCGGGCTCGGGGCTCGCGCCGCTCCTCCCGGGGGCGGGGAGTCGACCTCCCCGAGCGCCATGGAACCCGCCTTCCTCGCTCCAGGTGCCACTTCTCCACCTCCGTCGCGCGGCCGAAACGGCTGGCGTGCGCCCGGAAGCGCACCCGGTCGGACCGGGAGAGGCTCGTTCCGGCGGGCCGAAAAGACCATTATCTCCCTCGCGGGAACGGTCCTCTCCCTCTCGTTTCCAGCGGGTCGCCGCGCGAGGCGGACGGGTTAACATGACCCTCCACCGGCGGACCCGCCCCGGGGCGGGTCCGGACGTGCCGCCTTCCGGCCAGGCGCGGACCACCCGGCGAAAAGGGAGACCCGGAATGCAAGACGCCGTCCTCGACGCACTCACGGAATCGTTCGGCGACAACGCCGGCTTCGCCCTCGAGCTCTACGCGCAGTTCCGCCTGAATCCCGGGACGGTCGGAGACGACTGGCGGAGGACCTTCGAGCAGTTCGAGAGAGCCGCCCGGATCCGTGTCGCCGAGGCGGGCGTCGAAGCCGCGCCCGTCGCGGCGCCGCCCGCGCCGGCCCC
>CAZNSS010000721.1:0-2362 GCA_964575465.1 uncultured Holophagales bacterium
TTCCTCGAGAGCCCGACGCTCGTGAAGGTCGTCTCCCTCGGATTCACGCCGGAGGAGGCGCGGGAGAAGGTCCGGCTCCTGCAGCGCGATTCGCGGAACCGGCGCGTCCTGGGGCACTTCCACGTCGGGAGCGACGTGCGCACGTGGGCCGTCCCCTTCGCCGTCGCCGTCCCCTTCGCCGCGGCCATCGCCTTTCTCCTCGACTCGTTCCGGCGGAAGGGGCGTGGCTACGCCGTGGCCTGCGCGAAGTGCGGCCGGACGTTCTGCCGCCTCTGCAAGCCCCCGGGGGAGAGCCCCGGCCTCTGCTCGCAGTGCATTCACGTCTACCTGAAGAAGGACGGGGTCTCGATCGAGACGAAGCTCCAGAAGGTCGAGGAGGTGAAGCGCCGGCAGGGAGTCGAGGGACGCCTCCGCTGGGGCCTCAACTTCCTCTTCCCGGGCGGCGAGCTCTTCCTCGACGGGAAGATCGGCCGGGCGACGCTCCTCCTCGTGCCGTTCTTCCTCGGCCTCCTGGCGGCGGTCCTCCGGCAGGACCTCGCCCTGTCGCCGCGGCCCGGCGCCGGGACGCTCGTGGCCGGGACGGTCCTCTGGAGCCTCGTGGCGCTCGCGGCCTGGGTCGCGGGACAGCTCACGGCGCGGAAGGGGTGACGGCGTGGCGCTCGAAGGGACCCTCCACGACTTCGCCCTGCCCGACATCCTGCAGCTCATCTCGCTGCAGAAGAAGACCGGCCTCCTGACGCTCCGCGGCCCCGACGACACCGTCATCCTCGGCTTCGACAACGGCTTCCTCGTCTCGGCCGAGTCGCACGAGCGTCGCCTCGACACGCGCCTCGGGACCCTCCTGGTGAGGACGCGGAGCCTCTCGGCCGACTCGCTCTCGAAGGCCCTCGAGATCCAGGGGCAGACCCTCCAGCGCCTCGGGTTCATCCTCCTGAAGAACGGCTTCTGCACGACCGAGCAGCTCCGGTCGGGACTCGACGCGCAGATCCGGAAGATCGCCTACGGCCTCTTCCGCTGGACCGACGGCGACTACGTCTTCGACCAGCAGGACCGGATCGACTACGACCACGAATACGTCCGCCCCATCCAGGTGGAGAGCCTCCTCATGGAGGGCGCGCGGATGCTCGACGAGTGGCCGATCATCCAGAAGGTCGTCCGCTCCCCGGAGCTCGTCTACCAGCGCGTCCCGGTGGGCCAGCCGGTGGAGGCGGCCGAGGGGTCCGACGACGTCGAGGAGATCGGCGACGCGACCTTCACGAAGGCGCGCGAGCGCCGCGACGGGCCGATCCGCATCTCGAGGGCGGAGTGGTACGTCTACGAGCTCGTCGACGGGCGCCGGAACGTGGGAGACATCGTCGATCGGACCTTCCTGTCGGAGTTCGAGGGGTCGAAGGCGTTCTTCGACCTCCTGAGCCGCGGCCTCATCGAGGAGTCCCGCCGGACGGGAGTCGTCGACGAGACCGGGGCCATCTCGGTCGAGATCCCGGTGGCGCAACCCCTGCGGTCGCCCCTGTCCTACGTGGCCGGGGCCGTCCTCCTCGTCCTCGTCGCGGGCAGTTTCCTCCTCCAGCACCGGAACCCGGCGAACGTCCTCACGGTCCCCCATCGCCGCGTGGCCGCCGTCGAGGGTTTCCAGAAGTCGGTCTCCCTTTCCCGGCTCCGGCGCCTGTCGGAGGCGATCGACGCCTTCTACCTGACCCAGGGGCGTTTCCCGGAGAACCTGAAGGCGATCGAAAGTGCCGGTCTCCTGCTTCCCGCGGAGCTCCGGGACCCGTGGGGCCGGACGTACCGGTACATCCTCCAGGCCGACACGGGCAAGTACTACCTGGTTGGGTTCGACGCCGAGGGGAAGACGGACACCGACCTCTTCTTCGCCCACGCTGCCCAGGGATCGAGTGCCTCGAACGACTACGCTTCGAGCGGCAAGAAGGAAGTCGTTATCATAAAGTAACTTACGGGAAGTCTTCGCGTCAGATGAAGATTTTCTCGTCTTGTGACTTGACAACGATTCGCTAATATCCTAGATTTCCGGATGGGCCCTTTGGGGCCCGGAGGGAATCAGGATGAGCAAGATCATCGGCATCGACCTCGGGACGACGAACAGCGTCGTGGCCGTCCTCGAAGGGGGGTCGGCGGAGGTCATCGCGAACTCGGAAGGGGGGCGGACGACGCCTTCCGTCGTGGCCGTCACGAAGTCGGGCGAACGTCTCGTCGGGCAGGTCGCCAAGCGCCAGTCCGTCACGAACCCGGAGAACACCGTCTACTCGATCAAGCGGTTCATGGGGCGCCGCTTCGACGAGGTCAACGAAGAGATGAAGATGGTCCCCTACAAGGTCGTCCGGTCGGCCAACGGGGACGCGCG
>CAZNSS010000722.1:0-2361 GCA_964575465.1 uncultured Holophagales bacterium
GGACAGCGGAAGTTGCAGAGGCTCGAGGGGTCGATCTGGACGCTGAAGGGGACGTCCAGCGGCAGGTGCGCGGCGAGACGGACGCGGGGGCGGTCCTTCTCGTACGGGCGGTCCTTGCCGAGGAACGGGACGGGGGAGCTCACGCACCCTCCGGAAGCGCGTAGCAGACGGTCTCGGACATGCTTCGGTCGTGGTGGCGCAGCTCGACCCGGTAGCCGAGCCCCAGGTCGTGGATCCAGAGGGGCAGCTCCCAGAGATGGCGCACCTGGTGGTAGATGGCGACGAGCAGGACGGGACGCGAGGTCGAGATCAGGGTGCGGGCCCCTTCGAGAGCATGGGGCTCGAAGCCCTCGACGTCCATCTTCAGCGCGGTGACCGATTCGCCCGGGAGGAGGTCGTCCAGCCGGACGACCGGCACCTCGACACCCTCCCGCAGCCTCTCGCTCACGAGGCTCGTGAGGCCGCCCGGCACGATGCGGAGGTGCCCTGCCTCGCGACCGGCTGCGCATCCGTGGAGGTGGACGGAGGTGCGGATGGACTCCGCCAGGCCGGCCCGGGCTTCCTCCAGGACGCGGAAGT
Source organism: uncultured Holophagales bacterium (assembly GCA_964575465.1). Taxonomy (GTDB): domain Bacteria; phylum Acidobacteriota; class Thermoanaerobaculia; order UBA5066; family UBA5066; genus UBA5066. Next base: position 580 of record CAZNSS010000722.1, read on the forward strand.
TCTCCGGATCCGGCTCGAGGGCGTGGTAGCGGAGGCCCTCCGTTGGGAGCCCCTCGATCCGGCGGGCCCATTCCTGGAGCGTGTCTCCCGTGAAGGCTCCGCAGTCGACGAAACGGGACCAGCGGTCCCGCCCGACGAGATCGTCCTGGAAGTACTGCCCGGGCGTCGTTGCCGGAAAGTCGCGAGGGTCGCCGGAGACGCGGCAGAGGAGAGACCTCTTCAGCACCTCGAGGCTGCCGACGGAACGCTGGAGGAGCCGGGCGAGGCGCGTGGCCTCGGCATTGCCGACGACCTCCTCGGGGCGGGCCACGAAGTCGTAGTTGCCGAAGACCTCGCGGATCTGGGTGAACCAGGCCCACCGCGGCACGCGCCAGCGCAGGAGGATGTCGGCCATCGCGCGGAAGTGGTGCGTCATGGCCACGACGAGGCGACCGCCGACCCCGTCGAGCGACTCCGGGGGTCGGATCTCGATGCCGTCCAGCGAGGCCCCCCAGCGCTCCGGGGCGCTGTCGGCGAACCAGGCTGGGCAGATCCCCCGTCGCCTGAGGTGGGGCAGGAGCATCCGGGAGTAGACACCGGCTCCCAGGAGAACGGCGCCGTCGAGGTCCGCCAGGGTCTCGACGCCGGCCGTCGGGCGGGGCAGCGCGCGGGACTCGAGGTCGGCGACCTCGGCGGGTGTGAAGAGGGAGTCCATACGCGAACCCGACGCGATCAGAGCCCGAGCGACTTCCGGACGAGCGCGGTGAGCCGCTCGCGGTCCTGGTCGAGCTCGTTGTCCTCGGGCATGTACTTCACGCACTGGCAGCCCTTGCAGGACATGTACTTCCGCCGGTTCCCCTCGAGGTGGTCCAGCCGGATCCGGTTCATCGCGTCGCTGTTCCACATCTCCCGGAGCCGCATCGCGCCGATCTCGCCCCCGACCAGGGAGTGGGCCCAGTCGAGCCCGCAGAGCGTGACGCTGCCGTCGCACTGGATCGCGAGGTTGTAGAAGGGATAGGGACAGACGACGCGCCTCTCGTTCAGCGGCATCTTGCCGTCGTACCCGGCCTTCGGGGTGACGCCGAGGTTGAAGTCGACGCCGTAGTCGTTGGACCAGACCCCCGTCTGGGTCAGGAGGACCTCGTCGGTGATGTCCCCGAAGTCGCGCCCGAACTTCTCGAGCTCTTCCGGAGAGAAGTCGAAGTCGATCATCTTGGCCCAGATTTTCAGCGGGCTCCCGCGCCGCTCCTTCTCGTCGTAGAGGAACTCGATGTTCCGGCGCAGGTCGTCGTAACGGTCCCACGTCTTGGTGATCTTCCGGTAACCCTCCGCGTCGACGTGCTCGATCGAGATGCGGACGGCGTCTATCCCGGATTCGATGATCCGGACGGCGCACTTCTCGTCGAGGAGCGACCCGTTCGTCGTCAGCCAGATCATGTCGGCGAAGTCGGCCGACCGGGCCAGGTCCATCATGTCGCCGATACGCGGGTGGAGAAGCGGCTCGCCGTCCTTGTGGAGGAAGAGGACCCGGATTCGCTCGGGGAACTCCCTGAGCTGTCGGATCGTCTCCTCGAAGACGGCGAAGTCCATCATGGCCGCCGGCCGGCCTACGGCTTTCAGGAGGGACGGGTGCCCGGTGGGGCAGAACGTGCACTTGAAGTTGCACAGGTTCGTCGGCTCGACGAAGACCGCGAAGGGCGTCGAGAGGGGAACCGCCTCGGCCAGGCGGGCGCGCTGCACGTTCTCGTTCCACTTCCGGTCGCCCCAGTTCTCGACTTTCTTGGCCATGGCTGGTTCACCTCC
>CAZNSS010000723.1:0-2358 GCA_964575465.1 uncultured Holophagales bacterium
TCCTCGCCCGGACGCTCTTCGCCCCGAACGAGATCTCGATCGGGGCCGTGACGGCCCTCCTCGGCGCCCCGGCGTTCCTCGTCCTTCTCCGGAGGCGGGCCTGAAGCTCCTCGCCCTCGAGAGCGTCTCCGCGGGCTACGCGCGGGGCCGCGACGTCCTGCGGGACGTCTCTCTCTCGTTCGGAGCGGGACGCCTCGTGGCCCTCCTCGGCGAGAACGGCTCGGGGAAATCGACCCTCCTGAAAGTCCTCGCGGGCCTCCTCGTCCCGTCGGGCGGAGAGGTCCTCCTCGAGGGGACCCCTCTCGGCCGAGTCCCCCGCCGCGCCGCGGCGCGCGTCGTCGGCTACCTCCCCCAGGGGTTCGAGCCGTTCTTCCCGGCGACGGCGCTCGACGTCGTCCTCCTCGGGCGCACGCCGTTCCTCGGCGCCTTCGCCACGCCGTCCCGCCGCGACGTCGACGCCGCCCGCGCCGCGCTCGCCGAGGTCGAGGCGGCGGGCCTCGAGGAGCGCGACGTGCGGAGTCTCTCCGGCGGCGAGCGGCAGCGGGTCTACCTCGCACGCGTCCTGGCGGGCGATCCGCGCGTCCTCCTCCTCGACGAGCCGACCGCGAGCCTCGACCCGCGCCACCGATTCCTCGTCCTCGACGTTCTCCGCCGCCGGGCCGACGCGGGAGTCGCGTGCGTCTTCTCCACGCACGAGGTCGACCTCGCCGCCCGGACGGCCGACGACGCCGTCCTCCTCGTCCGGGGGACGATCCTCGCGTCGGGTCCCGTCCGGCAGAGCGTGACGGAGCGCTCTCTCTCGGACCTCTTCGGCGTCCCGGCGTGCGTCACGAGGCTCCCGAACGGCGCGCCCCTCGTCACCCTCGGGACGCCGCCGGGAGGCGTCGCGGCCGGGAGAGGGTAAGATCCCGCCCCCATGGCTCTCTGGTTCCGCAAGGACAAGGCGCCCCGCGCCGTGCGTGACATGCGCACGTCGACCTCCCTCGGCGAGGGGCACTTCCTGAAGTGCGAGGGTTGCCGCGAGACCCTCTACGCCAAGGAGGTCGAGCGGAACCAGCGTGTCTGCCCGAAGTGCGGCTTCCACTTTCGCCTCTCGGTCGACGAGAGGCTGAGGCTCCTCTTCGACGAGGGGGAGTTCCACCCCCTCTTCGCCGACGTCCGGCCGGCCGACCCCCTGCGCTTCCGAGACACGAAGCGTTACCGCGACCGGCTCCGTGACTACGAGGTCCGGGCCGGGCGTCCGGACGCGGTCGCCGCGGGCGACGGGAAGGTCGAAGGTCGCCGGGTCCTCGTCGCGGCCCTCGACTACGCTTTCATGGGCGGCTCGATGGGCTCGGTCGTCGGCGAGGTCCTGGCGCGAATGGCCGAGAAGGCGCGCGAGGAGAAGGTCCCTCTCGTCTTTGTCACCGCGTCGGGCGGCGCCCGGATGCAGGAGGGGATCCTCTCGCTGATGCAGATGGCGAAGGTCTCCGCCGCGCTCGGGCGGCTCTCCGAGGCGCGGGTGCCGTACGTGACGATCCTGACCGACCCGACGACCGGCGGCGTCACCGCCTCCTTCGCTATGCTCGGCGACGTCACCCTCGCCGAGCCGAAGGCGCTCATCGGCTTCGCGGGGCCCCGGGTCATCGAGCAGACGATCCGCCAGACCCTCCCGGAGGGGTTCCAGCGCTCCGAGTTCCTCCTCGACCGCGGTTTCGTCGACGTCGTCGTGCCGCGGAAGGAGCTGAAGGCGGTCCTCGCGAACGTCCTCCGGCTCCTCGCGGCGTGATCCCGGGGGACGGCCTCCGCTGGCTCGACGGGCTCGGGCCGCAGAAGATCAGGCCCGGCCTCGCCCGCACCCGTGCCCTCCTCGCCGCGCTCGGGAACCCGCAATCGACCTTCCGGACACTCCTCGTCGGCGGCACGAACGGGAAGGGATCGGTCGCGGCCGCGGCCGCTTCGATCCTCGAGACCGCGGGCCTCCGGGTCGGCCTGACGACCTCGCCGCACCTCGTCCGCGTGAACGAGAGGGTCCGCCTCGCGGGTGTCGACGTCTCGGACGCCGCGCTCGACTCGGCACTCTCCCTCGTGGCGGCGGTGTCGGGCGAGGACGCCCTCCGCCCCACCTACTTCGAGGCGCTCGTCGTCGCGGCGTGCGAGCTCTTCCGCCGCGCGCGCGTCGAGGTCGGTGTCGTCGAGGTCGGCATCGGCGGCCGCCTCGACGCGACGAACGTCCTCGAGCCCGAGGTCTCCGTCGTCACGAACGTCGACGCGGACCACCTCGAGACGCTCGGGCCGTCGCTCGCGGACGTGGCGCGCGAGAAGGCGGGGATCCTCCGCCGCGGCCAGCCGGCGCTGACGGCGGCGACGGGCGAGGCG
>CAZNSS010000724.1:0-2353 GCA_964575465.1 uncultured Holophagales bacterium
ACACCGGCTGAGCAGGGTGCGGCGACCGGCACCGTCGGCGCACCGGACCCGGAGGGACGGATGGCCGAGCGGAGGATGTCTTGACGTTGCACGCGGGGCGTGTCCTCGTCGTCGACGACGACCCCGTGAACCGCGCGATCCTCGTCGCGAGCCTCGAGTCGCAAGGCCACTTCGCCGACGTCGCGTGCGAAGGGCGCCAGGCCCTGAAGAAGCTGAGGGAGGGCGGGTGGGACGTCGTTCTCCTCGACCTCGTGATGCCGGTCATGGACGGCTTCGAGGTGCTCCGGACGATGAAGGAGGACGAGCGGCTCCGCTCCCTGCCGGTGATCGTCGTATCGGCCCTCGAGGAGATGGAGAGCGTCATCCGCTGCATCGAGATGGGGGCGGCCGACTACCTCCCCAAGCCGTTCGACCCCGTCCTCCTCCGGGCGCGGCTGAAGTCCTCCCTCGCCGCCAAGAGGCTCCTCGACGTCGTCGAGGCGCACGTGGCGGAGATCGAGGAGCTCGCCGAGCAGCTCAAGGTGAGGAACCGCTTCATCCAGGAGACCTTCGGGCGCTATCTCTCCGGCGCGGTGGTGTCCGAGATCCTCGAGTCGCCCGACGGGCTGAGACTCGGGGGAGAGAAGCGGAAGGTGACGATGCTCATGTCCGACCTGCGCGGCTTCTCGGCGATGGCCGAGCGTCTCGCGCCGGAGCAGGTCGTGCGCGTCATCAACAACTACCTCGGGACGATGGCCGACGTGATCCTCGCCCACGACGGGACGATCGACGAGTTCATCGGGGACTCGGTCCTCGGCTTCTTCGGGGCACCGGTGGCGCGTCCCGACGACGCGCGCCGGGCGGTCGCCTGCGCGCTCGCGATGCAGAAGGGGATGGAGCGCGTCAACAGGAGGAACTCGGACGAGGGGCTCCCGTCGGTCGAGATGGGGATCGCGGTCCACACGGGGGAGGTCGTCGTCGGGAACATCGGATCCGAGAAGCGGGCGAAGTACGGCGCGGTAGGGAGCCACGTGAACCTGACGGCGCGCATCGAGAGCTACACCTGCGGCGGGCAGGTCCTCATCTCCGAGAGGACTCTGCGGGAGGCGGGCGGCGGCGTCGTCACGGGCGGCTCGCTCTCGGTCAGGGCGAAGGGGTTCCCCGAGCCGATCCGCGTCCACGACCTCCTCGGCCTCGAGGACGCCCCCCACCTGGACCTCGAGCACCGGGCGGAAACCCTCTGGCCGGTCGACCCGCCCCTCAGGGCCGTCTTCACCGTCCTCGAGGGGAAGCGCGTCGGGCGCGACGAGGAGCCCGCCGAGATCGTCGCCCTCTCGCGGGGCGGCGCGGCCCTCCGGTCCGGGGCGAGCGTCGAGGCGCTCTCCGACCTCAAGCTCCGCATCGTCGGCGGCGACGGCCTCCTTCCGGGCGACCTCTACGCCAAGGCCGTTCCCGTCCCCGACGGCCCCGCCGGCCTCACGCGCGTCCGCTTCACCTCGGTCCCCGTCGAGCTCGAGCCCCTCCTCACGAGGTTGGGGTCAGGTCTTGATTTTCTACTGTAGAATCGCGGCATGGCACGACCCCTCCGACTCGAGCACCCCGGGGCCCTCTGGCACGTCACCGCGCGCGGGAACGAGCGCGGCGACGTCTTCCGCGACGACGACGACCGCCGGGAGTTCCTCTCCGTCCTCGGGCGGACGGTGACGATCTACGGCTGGCGGCTCCACGCGTACGTCCTGATGGGGAGCCACTACCACCTCCTCGTGGAGACGCCCGAGCCGACGCTCTCGCGCGGCATGCGCGACCTCAACGGCGTGACGACCCAGCGCTTCAACCGGCGGCACGGGCGGTCGGGGCACCTCTTCGAGGGGCGCTTCAAGGCGATTCTCGTCGAGCGGGAGGCGCACCTGCTCGAAGTCGCGCGGTACGTCGTCCTGAACCCGGTGCGGGCCGGGGTCGCGAAGGCGCCGGCGGCGTGGCCCTGGTCGAGCTACAAGGCGACGGCGGGGCTCGCCGAGGCACCGGAGTGGCTCGAGACGGAGTGGACGCTCGAGCAGTTCGGCCGGAGGCCCGCGGAGGCGCGTCGCCGGTACGTCTCCTTCGTCGCGGAGGGGAAGGGCGCCGGGTACGACCCGTGGAGCCAGCTGAGGGGGCAGGTCTTCCTCGGCTCGGAGGGGTTCGCGCGCGAGGCGAGCCGGAGGGCGAGCCGCAAGGCCGTGCCGAAGGAAGTCCCGCGCGCGCAGCGCGAGCCGGTGACGCGAAGCGCCGAGGAGGTCGCCGCGGCGTTCGCGGCGGCGCGGAAGGTGACGGTCGAGGAGATGGCCGGTGCCCGGCGCAAGCGGCTCGTCGACCGCGCGCTCCTCGCCTGGGCGCT
>CAZNSS010000725.1:0-2343 GCA_964575465.1 uncultured Holophagales bacterium
TACCCGATGGCGGCCATTCCCGGAGCTGTCGCCGGTACTCCCGCCTCGAGGAGGCGCCTCACCTCGCCGGGGAGCCGGGCCATGATGGACTCTCGAAACCTCGCCTCGATTCTTCCATAGAGGACGGGCCGCGGCAACGCGAGGAGGACCTTCACCGAGGGGCCGTCCCACCGTTCGCCCGGACGTTCGAGAAAGAGGTCCGATGGGCGACGCCCGGTCGTGAAGGCGATCTCGAGGTAGCGAATGGCACGCGCCCCGTCGCGCTGCGAGATCCGTGCCCCGCTCGCCGGGTCGAGGAGCGCGAGCGCCCGGACGAGCCACGGGGCCCCATGGCGGGCCTGGAGGGCGCGCAGGGCCTCGCGAAGGGTCTCGTCGCGCGGGGGCCCGACGAAGAGCCCCTCGAAGAAGGCGCGGACGTAGAAGCCCGTCCCGCCACAGAGGATCGGCAGCTTCCCGCGCGAGAGGATCTCCCGCGCTGCCTCCCTCGCGAGCCGGGCGAACTCCCCCGCGCTGAACGGCTCGGTCGGCTCCTTCAGGTCGATGAGGTGGTGCGGCACGCCGCGCCGCTCCTCGAGCGTCGGCTTTGCCGTGCCGGCGTCGATACCGCGGTAGGCGGTGAAGGCGTCGGCCGAGATGATCTCCCCGCCGAGCCGGAGCGCCACCTCGACCGCGAGCGCCGACTTCCCCGTCGCCGTCGCCCCGACGACGGCAAGGACCCCGCGCGGCACGCTCAAGGCAGTCCTCCGGGAAGCCCGGCGAAGGGGCGCGAAGGCAGGATCCGGCCCTCTCGGAAGAGGAGGGAGACGTCGCCGTGGACATCGGTCCGGAAGACGCGCGCTCCCGCGGCGGCGAGCCGCTCCATCACCTCGATGCCGGGATGGCCGAACCGGTTCCGGCGCCCGACGCCGACGAGGGCGAGCCGGGGCGAAACGCGCGAGAGGAACCCGGGCGTCGTCGAGGTGCGGCTCCCGTGGTGCGCCACCTTGAGGACGTCGGCGGAGAGGTCGGCGCCGCTCTCGAGGAGGTCCCGCTCCGCGGGCGCCTCGACGTCTCCCGTCAGGAGGACCCGTCGGCCGTCGAGCCGCGCGGCGAGGACGAGCGAGCCGTTGTTCTCGGGCGAGCGGGGGTAGGTGCCTCCCGGGTGCAGGACCTCGAATTCGATCCCCGCCGCCTCGAACCGGTCTCCGGCCCCGAGCGCCTCTACCGGGACTCCCGCGCCGGCCGACGCGCCGAGCGCCTCGTCGAGGAAGAGGTTCCGCGGCGCGCCGCGCGGGAAGTAGACGCGGGTCACGGGCAGGAGCCGGAGCGCGGCCAGGAGCCCCCGGGCGTGATCCGGGTGGGGGTGCGTCAGGACGATCGCGTCGAACGAGACGGCGCCGAGCGCCGCAAGGCGCGGCAGGAGGCGGTTCCGGCCGAAGTCGTAGGCGGCGTCGAACGTCCCACCCCCGTCGACGAGCACCCGTCCCCGCTCCGTGACGACGAGAAACGCGTCCCCCTGACCGACGTCGAGCGCGACGAGCCGCGCCTCGCCGCGCCGCTCGGCGACGGAAGGACGGGCCGAGGCCAGGAAGACGAGGGCGAGCGCTCCGGCGAGCGCCGTCCGGCGGGGCCTCCGGCCCCGGAGCGTCCCGGCAGCGGCAAGGAGGAGCGCGAGGAGGGCGGCCTCCGCGAACGGGGGCGTCGGAACGACGCGGACCGCACCGATCGCGTCGAGGAGGCGGAGCAGGCCCGCGATCGCCTCCGAGAGGAGCGCGAGCGGCCCCAGCGCCAGGGACGCCGCGACCGGCCCCGCGAGGAGGATCGGAAACAGGAGGACCGAGGCGAAAAGGTAGAGGCTCGCGAGCGGGACGACGACGAGGTTCGAGAGGAGCGCGACGAACGGCACGACGTGGAACACGGTCGCCTGGATCGGGAAGACGCAGAGCTCGGCGCCGAGCGTCGCCGCGATGCCGCCCGCGAGAGGCGCAGGAAGCCGCTCGCCCAGGGGCCTCGCGAAGAGCGGGCCGAGGGCCGAGATGCCGAAGACGGCCGCGTAGGTGAGGAGGAAGCCGACGTCGAAGAGGTTCGCCGGGGCGGCGGCGAGGAGGACGAGCGCCGAGAGGCCCACGACCTGGGCCGGCGCCGTGGGGCGGCCGAGGAGGCGGGCGGCGAGGTAGAGGCCGATCATGAGCGCCGCCCGGAGGACCGGCGCCCGTCCGCCCGCGAATGCGGCGAAGGCGAGCGTCGCGAGGAGGACGATCGTGTCCCGCGCGGCGACGCCGACCCGGAGCGGCCGCAGGGCGGCCGTCAGGCCGAGGGCGAGAAGGCCGACGTGGAGGCCCGAGATGGCCAGGACGTGGGCCA
>CAZNSS010000726.1:0-2335 GCA_964575465.1 uncultured Holophagales bacterium
CGATGAGCTTCAGCTCGTGGAGGCACTCGAAGTAGGCGACCTCGGGCTGGTAGCCGGCCGTCACGAGCGTGTCGAAGCCGGCCTTCACGAGGGCCGAGACGCCGCCGCAGAGGACGGCCTGCTCGCCGAAGAGGTCGGTCTCGGTCTCCTCGGTGAACGTCGTCTCGAGGACCCCCGCGCGGGTGCAGCCGAGGGCGCGGGCGTAGGCGAGGGCGTTCGCGAGGGCCTTCCCGCTCGCGTCGCGGTGGACGGCGACGAGGGCCGGCGTCCCCTGGCCGTCGACGTAGAGCTCGCGGACGCGGTGGCCGGGGGCCTTCGGCGCGACCATCGTGACGTCGACTCCCTCGGGCGGGTCGATCGTGCCGTACCGGATGTTGAAGCCGTGCGCGAACATGAGGGTCTTGCCCGTGCGGAGGGCCGGGGCGATCTCCTCGCGGTAGAGGCGCGCCTGCCGGGTGTCGGGCGCGAGGATCATGATCACGTCGGCCCGCTCGGCGGCCTCGCGGGGGGTGGCGACGGCGAGCCGCTGCGCGACCGCCTTCGCGCGGGAGCGGCTGCCGGCGGGAAGGCCGACGACGACGTCGACGCCGCTGTCGCGGAGGTTCAGCGCGTGGGCGTGCCCCTGGCTCCCGTAGCCGACGATGGCCACCGTCTTCCCCTGGAGGTCCTCGATGCGGGCGTCTCGGTCGTAGTAGATCCGGGCCATGGACGTCTCCTTCAACTCTTCCTGTGCTTCAGCTGGCGAGCTCGAGCGGGTCGGCGTCGGCGTCGTTCTCGTGCGCGAAGTCGCGCCGGGCGGAGGCCCCGCGGGTCATCGCGACCTTCCCGGTCCGGACCATCTCGACGATCCCCCGCGGGCGGAGGAGCTCGACGAGGCCGTCGACCTTCTCCGGGTCGCCGGTGATCTCGACGATCACGGTGTCGGTCGCGACGTCGACGATCCGGGCGCGGAAGATCGAGATCAGGTCGTTCACCTGCGAGCGCTCGCCCTCGGCGCACTTCACGCGGATGAGGGCGAGCTCGCGCGCCACGGCCGGGACGTGCGTCACGTCGTGGACGTCGAGGACGGGGACGAGCTTCCGGAGGTTCGCCTCGACGAGCCGGGAGGTGACCCGGGAGGTGTCGACGACGAAGGTCATTCGCGAGACGCCCGGGGTCTCGCTGTGCCCGACGGCGAGGCTCTCCACGTTGAAGGCGCGGCGCCGGAACAGGCCGACGACGCGGACGAGGACGCCCGGCTGGTCCATGACGCTGGCGATGAGGGTGTGCTTCACGCGGACACCTCCGCGGCGCCCTTCGCCTCGGAGCCGGACGGCCCCTTCCCGGTCTGGTGCGGGCGCCGGATCATGGCGTGGAGGTCGGCCCCGGCGGGGACCATCGGGTAGACGGCCTCCTCGGCCTGGACGACGAAGTGGATGAGGGCCGGGCCGGGGCGGCTGCGGACCGTCTCGACCGTCGGGATGACCTCCGCGCGCGTCGAGACCCTGTGCGCGGGGATGCCGTAGGCCTCGGCGAGCTTGACGAAGTCGGGGGAGAGGAGGGGGGTGGCGGCGTAGCGGCGGTCGTAGAAGAACTCCTGCCACTGCCGGACCATCCCGAGGAAGCCGTTGTCGATGATGGCGATCTTGACGTCGAGCCTCTCCTGCACGAGCGTCGCGAGCTCGCACTGCGTCATCTGGAAGCCGCCGTCGCCGGCGACGACCCAGACCTCGGCCTCGGGGCGGGCCAGCTTGGCGCCGATGGCGGCCGGCAGGGCGAAGCCCATCGTCCCGAGGCCGCCGGAGGTGAGGAGCGTCCGCGGCGCCTCGTGCGGGAAGTACTGCGCCTCGAACATCTGGTGCTGGCCGACGTCGGAGACGACCACCGCGCCCCCCTTCGTCGCCCTCCAGACGTCGTGGATGACGTGGGCCGCGTAGAGGTTCCCGTCGCTCTCGTGGTGGAGGATGTCGCGCGAGCGGGTCTCGTGGCGGCCTTCCTCGATCCGGGCCATCCACGGCTCGTGCACCTTCGCCTCGACGGCGGGGAGGAGAGCTTCGAGGACCTGCTTCAGGTCGGCGACGATCGCGACGTCGACGGGGACGTTCTTGCCGATCTCGGAGGCGTCGATCTCGACGTGGACCTTCTTCGAGCCGGGGGCGTAGTTCTTCAGGTTCCCGGTGACGCGGTCGTCGAACCGCATGCCGAAGGCGAGGAGGAGGTCGGCCTCCTGGATCGCGGTGTTGACGTAGGCCTCGCCGTGCATCCCCATCATCCCGAGGCAGAGCGGGTGGCTGCGCGGGAAGCCGCCGAGGCCGAGGAGCGTCAGTGCCACGGGCGTGCCGGTCTTCTCGGCGAA
>CAZNSS010000727.1:0-2335 GCA_964575465.1 uncultured Holophagales bacterium
GCCGCGGCCGAGCCCCCGCGCGAGGTGGCCCTGCCGGAGCTCCTCATGGGCGCCGACCGGGTGAAGTTCGGGCGCGCCGGCTCGACGCGCGAGGAGGCGGAGCGGGCCCTCGACGGCGCCCGGCACCTCCTGGCGTGGGGACGCGTGAGGATGGCCGCCCGGGCCGCCGCCGAGAAGGCCCAGGAGAAGGAGGTCGCGAAGGCGGCCCCGAAGGCCGCGGGAGGGAGCCGGTGAGCCTGCTCGCGTCCCTCTTCCCGCCCGGCCTCTCCTTCCGCGACCCGCTCTTTCTCCTCCTCCTCCTCGTGGTCCCCGTCGCGATCGCGTTCCGGATCGCCCGCGAGAAGAAGGGAGACACCGCCCTCGTGGTCCCGACGCTCGCGTTCGTCGCGGGGGTGAGGCCGGGGTGGCGGGTGAGGTTCCGCCACGTCCCGTTCGCCCTCGCCTGCCTCGGGTTCGCGGGGCTCGTCGTGGCGCTCGCGCGGCCGCGCGTCGGCCTCGAGCGGACCGAATCGTGGACGGAAGGGGTCGACATCGTCGTCGCGCTCGACGCCTCGGGCTCGATGGCCGCCGAGGACTTCAAGCCGAAGAACCGTTTCTTCGTCGCGAAGGTCGCGACGCGGACCTTCGTCGAGGGGCGCCCCCAGGACCGGCTCGGCCTCATCGCGTTCGCGGGCCGCTCGCGCACCGTGGTCCCGCTGACGACCGACCGGTCGATGCTCCTGACGAGGCTCTCCGAGCTGAAGCTCGGCGACCAGGGGGACGGCACAGCGATCGGGATGGCCCTCGGCAACGCGCTCGCGCGCCTGCGTGCCTCGAAGGCGAAGTCGAAGGTGGTCGTCCTCGTGACCGACGGCGGAAACAACGCGGGCGAGATCGACCCCGACACCGCCGCGAACGTCGCGAAGGGCCTCGGGATCCGCGTCTACACGGTGGGCGTCGGGACGGCGGGCGGACCGGTGGAGATCCCGGTGCCGGTCCGGGACCCGGACACGGGGAACGTCGTCGAGCGGCGCGTCATGGCCCAGGTCGACGTCGACGAGAAGCTCCTCGCGCGGATCGCCGAGACGACGGGCGGGCGCTACTTCCGCGCGACCGACCCCTCCGGCCTCGCGCAGACCTACGCCGAGATCGACCGCCTCGAGAAGACCGAGGTGAAGACGACGACCTACACGCGCTGGCGCGAGACGTTCCCGCGCGTCGCGGTCCCCGCGGCCGGGGTCCTCGCCGCGGCGGCCCTCCTCGCGCTCCTCGCCTTCCCGGTGGCGCCGCGATGAGGGAGCTCTTCCTCTCTCCCGCCTGGCTGGGCGCCGCCCTCGGCGGCGCCCTTCTCGCCGCCGGGGCGGCGTGGTTCTCATCCCGCCGCTCGCGTCGGCGGCGCGAAGGGCTCGTCGCCCCGGCTCTCGCCGAGAAGGCGGGGCTCCTCCGGCGGGACCGCTGGACGCCCTTCGCCGCGTTTCTCGCCGTCGTCGCGGTCCTCGGGACGGGGCTCGCGCTGGCGCGCCCTCGGTGGGGCCTCGTCACCGAGACGGTGGAGCGACGCGGCGCCGACGTGGTCGTCGTCCTCGACACCTCCGCCTCGATGCGCGCGGCCGACGTCACGCCGTCCCGCTTCGTCCTCGCCCGCCAGGCGGCGCTCTCGCTCGCCGAGAGGCTCCCGGGCGACCGGCTCGCCCTCGTCGGCTGCGAGGGCGAGGCGCAGGTCCTCGTCCCCCTCACGCTCGACACCGCGGCCGTGGCGCTGTTCCTCGAGGCTCTGGAGCCTGGGATCGGCACGCTTCCCGGCACGTCGCTCGCCGCCGGCCTCGGCGCGGCCGCCGAGCTGATGCCCCCCGGGACCTCGGCCGGAAAGCAGGTCGTCGTCCTCTCCGACGGCGAGGATCTCGAGGGAGGGATCGACGAGGCGGTCGCGAAGGCGAAGGCGGAAGGGATCGTCGTCCACACCGTCTTCGTCGGCGGCGAGGGACGGGGAGCGCCCGTCCCGGAGGTCGACCTCTCCGGCCGGCCGACCGGCTTCAAGACCGACGACGGCGCCCCGGTCCTCTCGCGCCCCGACCCCGCGCTCCTTCGCCGGCTCGCCGCCGACACGGGGGGAAGCTTCAGCGTCGTCTCGCCCGGGAAGACCGACCTCGACGGCGTCGCGCGCGAGGTGGACAAGGCCGCGCGGCGCCCCCTCTCGGGCTCCGTCGGGACGAACCGGCGGGAGCGCTTCCAGCTCCCGCTCGCCTTCGCCGTCGGCGCCCTCGCCCTCCTCCTCGTCGGGCCCCTCGGATTCCTCGTCCGCCGGCCGGGGCGGGCCGCGACCGCCCTCCTCGCGCTCGCGCTCGGCGCCGCGACC
>CAZNSS010000728.1:0-2330 GCA_964575465.1 uncultured Holophagales bacterium
CATGGGTGTCGAGGTCGCAGTCAAACCCGCCGCGTAGGGAAGGTTTCTTTCTAGCTGCCGTCGTACCGATAGCCGCCGGGGGCGCCTCGGGCTCGGCGAGAGGCCGGGCCGGGCTGCCCTTCCACTCGGCGCTGCGCAGGAGGACGCCGAGGGACTTGGCCGGAGGCTGGACCTTGAGGGCGTAGGCGTTGGCGTCCATCCCTTTCGGGAAGAGGACGCGCGAGGTGGCGATGCCGGCGGCCAGGAGCTTCTTTCCGAGGGCCTCGGCGGCTCGATCGCCCGCTTCGTCGCGGTCGTAGGCGATCAGGACCTGCTCGACGGCCTCGCGCTGGAAGAGGGCGAGGTGGTCGGCGGTGAAGCCTTCGACGCCGTAGCTCGCCGTGACGTTGCGGAAGCCGGCGGACCAGAAGGTGAGGGCGTCGATGAGGGCTTCGCAGAGGATGACCTCCTGCTGGCCCTTGAGCCCCTCGGCGTTGAAGACGCCGCGGTGCGGCCCCGGGAGGTAGAGATGGAGAGGCGTGCCGGGCTTGAGATCGTCGCGGACCTTGCGGCCGTAGATCTCCGTGACGTTGCCGGCATCGTCGAAGACCGGGATGACGAGGGAGCCGACGAAGTGCTCGTGGCCCGAGTCGCGGAAGAGGCCGAGCTTCTGGAGCCGGGTGCGCACCTCGAAGCCGGCCTTGCGGTTCATCAAGGGGATGCGCAGGCCGAGGGTGCGGTTGGAGTAGCCGAGCTGGAAGTGGTCGACGAGGTCGGGATGCGCCAGGCCGCGCTTCTCGAGATACGCGAGAGCTTCCGGGCTCTCCTTGAGGCTCTGGTGGTAGTAGGCGACGACCTGCCGCAGGACCTCCTCGTCGCCGCCGTCGGCTTCGACGGGAAGAGCCAGGGTCCGGACGGTGGAGCGCTTTGGAGGCGCCGCGGCCTCCGGCCGCCGCGCCTCCAGCGGGAAGTGCTCGGCGAGGAGGACCTCGACGGCGTGGCGGAAGCTGATCCCTTCGGCCTTCATCACCCAGTCGATCGGCGAGCCGCCCGTCTGGCAGGCGCCGAGGCAGTGCCAGAGGTTCTTGGCCGGGGAGAGGACAAGGGAGGGTTCGCGGTCCGGATGAAACGGGCACAGGCCCAGCAGGTCCGCCCCGTGCCGCTTCAGCTCGACGCCCTGCCGCTCGGCCAGGCGTTCGAGCGGGACCTCCGCCTTGATCCTCTCGAGCAGCTCGTCGGGGATGCGCGCCATGAGCGGCCTTTCCCGGACCACCCCGTCAAGACTTGAGGTAATCCGTTTTACGCATTATACTATATGCGTGATTCGCGACCACATCAAGCCGGGAAACGGACCGCCCCCTACAGTCGAGCCCGAGAGGCTCGATCTGATGAGCAAGGAAATCGTGGCCGCATTCGGGACCCGGCTGAAGGAGCTGCGCAAGGCGAAGGGCTGGACGCAGAAAGAGCTGGCCTCGAAAGTCGAGATCCGTTTCTCGCAGCTCAACAAGTACGAAAGCGGGCTCCACGCCCCGCCGCTCGAGAAGCTCGTGGAGCTGGCCGACGTGCTCGACACCGATCTCGACTACCTGCTGACCGGCAGCCGCTCCGAGGGCGTGCCGATTCGGAGCACACGTCTTCTCGAGCGCTTCCGCGAGCTGGAGGATTTCAGCAGCGAGGACCGCGAGATGGTGATGAAGCTGATCGACGCGATGATCGTCAAACGCCGTGTCGAAGGTGCGCTCGGCGCTGCTGAAAGGTAGGAAGGCCGTGGGCGACAGATCTTCCATCGAGTGGACCGACGCGACCTGGAATCCCGTCACCGGCTGCAGCAAGGTCAGCCCGGGCTGCCAGCACTGCTACGCGGAGAGGCTGGCGCACCGGCTGAAGGCGATGGGGGTTGCGGCGTACCGCAACGGATTCGAGGTGACGCTCCATCCCCACGTGCTCGAGCTGCCTCTTCACTGGCGCCGGCCACGACGCGTGTTCGTCAACAGCATGAGCGATCTCTTCCACGAGGACGTCCCCGAGGACTTCATCCGCTCCGTGTTCTCGGTGATCGCTCGAGCTCCTCAGCACGTCTTCCAGATCCTGACGAAGCGCGCGGACCGCCTCGTCGAGATCGCCCACAGACTCTCGTGGCCGCCCAATGCCTGGCAGGGGGTCTCCGTCGAGAGCGATGCGTACACGTGGCGGATCGAGCGCCTACAGCAGATCCCGGCCACCGTGAGGTTCCTGTCGATCGAGCCGCTCCTCGGCCCGATCCCGAAGCTGCCGCTCGACGGGATCTCCTGGGTGATCGTCGGCGGGGAAAGCGGCTACGGCCACCGCCCGGCCGATCCCGAGTGGGTCCG
>CAZNSS010000729.1:0-2328 GCA_964575465.1 uncultured Holophagales bacterium
CGGTGCCGCCACCGGCGTTCTCCACGAGGTCCGGGGGGGTCGTCGCGGCGGACGCGCGGCGGGGACTCGTCGTCCGGCGCACGGCGCTCACGGGGCGGACGGGGGTCGCCGAGCTGGCCGCCGACGACCGCCTCTCCGGGGCTCTCGCCCGCTTCTTCGTCAGGGCGACGGGGAACGGCGGGGTCCTCCTCCTCGACCCGAAGAGGGGCCTCCACCTCGTCCACCTGAGGAGCGAGTTCCTCTCCGCCGACCCGGCCAGGCTCTTCGGCTTCGACGCCACGCTCACCTACCGCGAGGACCCGGCCTTCGAGTTCCGCCGGCAGATCGCGCTGCCCTTCCTGAAGCTCTTCGGTACCGGGAGCGTCGCCTTTTCCGCCGGGGCCGACCCGGCGCGGCTCGAGGTGACCCCCGAGACGCCGCTCACGCTGGCGGCCCGGTCCCTCCTGGCCTACGGCGGCGACCTCGCCGTCGACCTCGTCGAGGACGCCGACCCTCTCGCCGACCTCGGCGGGGGACCGGTCCTGAGCGTCTCCGGGTCGGGCTTTGTCCTTATAGAGGCCTGAGGGGCCTCGAGGTCCTCGTGGAGGACTGGGCGGCCCCCAGGGCCTCGTCCGTCTCGTCGAGGAGCCTCCCCACCATCTCCGGGTCCTCGTGCTCGGCGTAGACGCGGAGGATCGGCTCCGTTCCCGAGAGGCGGTGGAGGAGCCAGCCCCTGCCGCCGAGGAGGAGCTTCACCCCGTCGAGCGTCTCCACCGAGGAGACGGCCGCGCCCGCGCGGCGGGCGGGAGGGCCCGCGAGGAGGCCGTCGACGAAGGAACGGAGGACGGGCATCGGAAGCCGCACGTCCCGGCGCCCGTAGGCGAACGAGCCGAAGTCGCGGTCCTGCCTCGCGAGGACCTCCGTGAACGAGAGTCCCGAGAGGGCCACCGCCTCGAGGACGAGGAGGCCGGAGAGGACGCCGTCCCGCTCGGGAAGGAAGAACGACACGCCGAGCCCGCCCGACTCCTCGCCGCCGATCCCGACCTCGCCCGAGAGCATCTTTTCCGCGATCCACTTGAAGCCGATCGGCGTGACGTGGAGGGGGACGCCGAGCTTCGCCGCAACGCGGTCGAGGAGGAGCGAGGTGGAGAAGGTCTTCGCGATCCCGCCGCGGATCCGGCCGCGGAGGGCCAGACTCTCGGCGAGGAGGGCGAGGATCCGGTGGGGCGTGACGAAGGTGCCGTCGGGGGCGAGAACACCGAGCCGGTCCCCGTCGCCGTCGCTCGCGAGGGCGACGTCGAAGGGCTCGGCCGCGAGACGCGCGACGGAGGCGCCGAGGTGCTCGGGGATCGGCTCGGGGTGGACGCCTCCGAAAGACGGGTTGACCTCGGCACGGATGGTCGTCACCCGGGTCGCGTGACCCTCCCCGAGGATCGCCGCGAGGAGGCTGCCCGAGGAGCCGTGCATCGAGTCCCAGAGGACCCGCAGGCCGGCCCGGCGGATCGCGTCGAGGTCGACGCACGAGGCGATGGCCGCGGCGTAGGGGGAGAGGAGGTCGGTCTCCTCGACGACGCCCCCGGGCCGGGCGGGAAGCGGCGCGTCGGCGCAGGCGGCGATCGCCGAGTAGGTCTCGGCGGTCGCGCTCCCGCCGAACCACGACTTGACCTTCACGCCGTTCCACTCGGGAGGGTTGTGCGAGGCCGTGATCGCGATGCCGCCCCTGAGGCCGCGGGCCTTCACGTGCCAGGACGCGCAGGGGGTCGGGACGGGACGGTCGCTGAGGAGGACGCGGAAACCCTTCGCCGCGAGCCGGGAGGCGCTCTCGGAGGCGAGCTCCCTCGAGAGGAACCTGGTGTCGTGGACGAGGGGGAGGGTCAGGCCGTCCCCGGGGTCGGCGTTCGCAGGGCCGGCGCTCCAGGCGGCGATCGCGTCGACGACCCGCGCGACGGACTCGAAGGTCAGGTCGCGCCCGATCCGGCCGCGCCACCCGTCCGTTCCGAAAACGATGGGAGAGGGCATGGGACGGGGATTCTCGGCGGGACCGGAACTTCCGGCAAGGGGCGGCTAGCCTCGCCGGGGGGCGCTGCTCGCAGCCCCCCGGACCCCCCAGGTCCTCGCCGAGAGCATTTACTCGAACGGTCACCTAGAATCCGACCCGGTGCTCAACCTCCCCAACGCGCTGACGCTCTTCCGTATCTTCCTCGTCCCGCTTCTCGTCGTCGTCCTCCTGACGCGGATGCCGGCGAAGGAGTACCTCGCGCTCGGCGTGTTCCTCGTCGCCGCCCTCACCGACTTCCTCGACGGCTGGATCGCGCGGAAGTTCAAGAAGGTGACGACGCTCGGGATGCT
>CAZNSS010000730.1:0-2323 GCA_964575465.1 uncultured Holophagales bacterium
TGGCCAACATCAAGCAGAACCTCTTCTTCGCATTCGTCTACAACGCGGCAGGGGTGCCGATCGCTGCGGGTGTGCTCTACCCGGTCTTCGGGCTCTTGCTCTCGCCCGTGATCGCGGCTGCCGCGATGAGCTTCAGCTCGGTCTCGGTCGTCGGCAACGCGCTGCGGCTGCGGCGGGCAAGATGTGAGCCTGGACGACGAGACGCTCGAGGCAGTGGCCGGCGGCGAGAGGTCGCGGCCCGGTCGCCCCGATCACGCGATCCCGCGGTATGAGCTCGGTGAAACGCTCGGCAGCGGAGGGATGGCGACGGTCGTGCTCGCGAGGGACCGCCACCTCGGGCGGAACGTCGCCATCAAGCTCATGAGACCCGAGCTTGCCGAAGACCCCGAGGCCCGGCGCCTGTTCGAAGAGGAAGCGCTCATTCTCGCGGGTCTCGAGCATCCAGGGACGGTCCCGGTGCACGACGCGGGGACCCTCGAAACCGGCGAGCCCTTCTATGCAATGAAGCGCGTCCAGGGACGGACCCTGAAGGACCTTCTGTCGGCGCGGAGGCCCGGGGAGATCCGGTCGCGCGAGTCGATCGCCCACTTCGTCGACGTCTTCGAGCGGGTTTGTCAGACGCTCGCCGCGGCGCACCGGCAGGACCTGGTTCATCGCGACGTCAAGCCAGCGAACATCATGGTGGACGATATGGGCTCCGTCTACCTGGTGGACTGGGGCCTCGCCGTACGGCTCGAGGGCGACAGTCGGTTCCGCGCGCATCCGGGAGGGTCCATTGCCGGGACGCCGGCGTACATGTCCCCCGAGCAGGCGCGTGCTGCACCGACGAACCCGGCCTCCGACGTCTTCTCGTTGGGCACGGTCCTGTACGAGATTCTGACCGGCGCGAACCCGTTCTCATCTGCCGATGCGCTCGAATCGATGCGCCGCGTTCGGGAGGAGTCGCCTGCAGCGCCCGTCGAGAGGAATCGCGCAGCCGGGAGGGCGCTCTCAGCCGTCTGCATGAAGGCCCTCGCCAGGGACCCGTCGTCGCGATACGGCTCAGCGATGGAGCTGGCGGAGGAGATCCGCCGGTACCGGGAGTTCCGCCCGGTGGACGCTGCGCCCCCGACGTTCCGGGAGAGGGCTGCGAACTGGATGCGCCGGCACCCCGCGATCGCCTCAGCCGGTGCCGCTGCGCTCGGCGTGGCCCTCGTCGGAGGGGCCGGGGTCGCCGTCCGCATCGCTTCCCGCCACAGTCTGCACGTGATGGCTTCGGAGCGCCTGGACGCCGCGGACGCGAGCCTCGCCCGAGTCGAAGCCGAGATCGCGCGCACCACGGCGACCCGCGAAGCCGCCCCACCGGACCGTCGAGCCCTGCTCGACTTCGAGCTCGCCGAGCTTCGAGCCCTCAGGGCCGAAGAGTACGAGACCGTTCACGGATTGGCCTACGCCATCCTCGGTTTCGGGGCGAACTCGCCGGACCGGGTCATCCAGGCGCGGGTCCGCCGATATCAGGTCGAGAGTGTCGAACGCTACCTCACCGCGGGTCAGGAGCTCGCCGCCGCGGCGTCGCTGAGGAAGGCGCTCAGGGCCGCGGCGACGGCGAATCCTCTTGGCTTCTCGCAGGACGAGATAGCGGCGATGGAGGCGAAGCTGATGCAGGTCGAAGCGAGGCTGGCAGCCTCCCGCGGACCCGAATCAGAGCCGACCGGACACTGAAGAGCCGCCGTCGGCGTGGCGTACCACCATAGAGGAGCGGCCGGAGGTCTGAACGGGGCCCCACCGTCACGAGATTACTCGCAGGGAAAGCGGGCAAGGACGAGCGCAGAGGTCCCTCGGCCCAGCCGCTCGACGGCGACGCCGCTGTAGCCGTGCGCGACGAATAGCATCGTGAGCTCCTCGACCCAGGCGGAGCGGCGGACAATCTCGGACAGCTCGTCGAACACCCGGATCGCCGCGGGCCACTCGTTCAGCGCGGTCTGTCGGAGCCGCTGAAAGTGGCGCTCCCATGCCTTGCGGACGACAGGGTTCTCCGGGTACGTGAGATCGTGCATGACGACGAGCCCGCCCGGATTCAAGAACGACCTCAAACGCGAGACGAGACGGGGGAGGTCTGCGTGCTTCGGGAGGTAGCAGCTCGTGACGACGTCGAACCGTCCGGCGGGGACGAGGCGCTCGAAGGAGCCGAGGACGAAGCGGGCCCGATGGTCTCGTCGAAGATGCGCCCGATTCAGCGCGTGGTCGAGACGCACGGCCGAGACGTCCACACCGACGACCTCCGCCTCGGGGAAACGATCCCGAATCATGAACGTGAGGGTCCCGGTGCCGCAGGCGAGGTCGA
>CAZNSS010000731.1:0-2321 GCA_964575465.1 uncultured Holophagales bacterium
GCCGCCGCGGCGGCCGCCGGAGCCGCCGTTCGCGGACCCGGAGCCGCCCGATCCGGAGCTCCCCGCGCCGGATCCCGTCTTCGGGCCGGTGCCGTCACAGGTGCCCGGCGCGGTGGAGCCCCTGCCGCTCGTCTTCCCGTAGCCGGTGCCGTCCTTCGGGCCGCTACCGGCATTGCCGGTGCCGTTCCCGGGCCCGGCGCCCTGTCCGGCCTGCGGGGTGCTCACGGGAACCTGCTGCGCGCCGGCGGGGAGGGCGAGCGCGCCGGTGAGGAAGAGGGCGCTCACGATGAGGGTCGAGGTCTTCTTCAGGGTGTTCATCTTCGTCTCTCCTTTTCGACTCTGCCGGGGTCCTCTCGTCGGGTCCCGGGTCGCTTCCCTCCATTCCAAGACGCGTGCCAGGGAAGGGGCGCGGGGCGCGGCAAGCGCGAAAACCCGCGCTGGATGCGGGTTTCGACGCCATCGCGACGGTCTCGAGCGGGATCCGGCGACTGCAAGGGTTGCAGTGCGGGTCGGAACGGTGCAGTCCGACCGGGTCGGTACTACCCGGCCTCGTCCCCTTCGGGGCCTCCGGCTCCCCAGGCCTTCAGCTTCCGGGAGAGGGTCTTCCTCTCGATGCCGAGGATCCGCGCCGCGGCGGTGCGGTTCCCGCCGGTCGCGGCGAGGACGGAGAGGACGTGGCGCCGCTCGACCTCGTCGAGGCTCGAGAGAGTCTCAACCGGGCCGGGGGCCGCGGGGGCCCCGGTCACGTTCGCGGCAGTCTCCTGCGGGACCGCCGTCGCGGCCCGGCCGAGCGAGGCGAGGAGCCGGCGCGCGGCACCGGCATCCGAGAGTCCCCCCGTGTCGATCAGGAGCCGGCGCACGGCCTGCTCGAGCTCGCGGACGTTCCCGGGCCAGCCGTGCGAGGCGAACGCGTCGAGGACGCCGGGCGACGCACTCCCGGATCCCTCGAGACCGAGCTCGCGGGCGGCCTCGGTGCGGAAGTGCTCGACGAGGAGCGGGAGGTCGGAGAGGCGCTCGCGGAGGGAGGGGAGCCGGATCTCGTACCCGGCGAGCCGGAAGTAGAGGTCCTGGCGAAAGCTGCCCGTCGCCGCGAGCGCGGCGAGGTCGCGATGCGTCGCGGCGACGACCCTCACCTCGACCGGCTCGGAGCGCCCCGCGCCGACCGGCCGGACCGTCTTCTCCTGGAGGAAGCGGAGGAGCTTGGTCTGGAAGGAGGGGGAGACGTCTCCGATCTCGTCGAGGAAGACGGTGCCGTGCTGCGCCTCGCGCAGCGCGCCCAGCCGGTCGCGGTCGGCCCCGGTGAAGGCTCCCCGAACGTGGCCGAAGAGCTCGCTCTCGAGGAGCGTGTCGGCGATGGCGCCGCAGTGGACGGCGACGAACGGGCCGTCGGGGTGCGCTCCGAAACGGTGGAGCGCCCGGGCCACGAGCTCCTTTCCGGTCCCGGTCTCGCCGAAGACGAGGACCGTCACCGGGAGGCGCGCGACGCGGGCGACGGCGTTGTAGACCTCGACCATCGCCGGGTGCGAGCCGACGATGAGGCTCCGCGGTCCCTGGAGGTCGGGGGGGGCGGTGCCGGCCGCCGGCGGCGCGAGGGCTGCGGCGACGACGGAGACGAGGTGCGCGACGTCGAAGGGCTTCGCGACGTAACCGGCCGCGCCGAGGCGGGCGGCGACCGTCGCCGTCTCCACCGTGCCCCGCGCCGTCATCAGGACGACCTTCGGCGGGTCGGGCCGCTCGGCGAGACGCGAGAGGAGGGAGAGGCCGTCCTCGCCCGGCATGTAGATGTCGGAGAGGACGAGGTCGAAGGAGCCGAGCCCCAGCCAGGAGAGGGCCTCGGCAACGCCCGCCGCGCGCCGCACCGCGTAGCCGGCCTTCTCGAGGGCGAGGGCCGCCGTCTCGCGGATGGCGGCGTCGTCGTCAACGACGAGGATCGTGGCCAGCGTCTCCCTCCTCTCCGGGCGGAGCGTCCCGGAACCCCGGGAGGACGACCTCGAAGAGGCTTCCCGTCCCGCCCGTGCCCCGCACCGCGACCCGCCCGCGGTGCCAAGTTACCACCTCCGAGACGAGCGAGAGGCCGAGACCGAGCCCCTCGACGCCGCCGGTCCCGCTCCCGCGCGTGAAGCGCGCGAAGACCTTCTCGCGCTCGGCCTCGGGGATGCCCGGCCCCTCGTCGGCGACGGTCAGGAGCGCCTCGCGGCCGCGCCGCGCGACGCCGACCCGCACGGGCGAGCCGGGGGGCGAGAACTTCAGCGCGTGGCCGACGAGGTCGTCGCCGACGCGCGCGAGGAGGGCCTCGTCGCCGAGGACGACGACGTTCTCCT
>CAZNSS010000732.1:0-2320 GCA_964575465.1 uncultured Holophagales bacterium
GGCTTCTCCTTGGCGGTGTCGGGGATGATGATCCCGCCGCGGACCTGCTCCTTGGGCTCGATCCTCTTGACGAGGATCCGGTCATAGAGAGGACGGATCTTCATTTGTTTCTCCTTATCCGGTTTCGGGATGACGGGGCATTCCGCCCCTTCTGAAAGCTCTTTCGGCGATCGTTAGCACTCGCCAGTTGCGAGTGCCAATAACGTATAACCTGCGCGCGTCCTTGTCAAGGGTTCACGCTCCGACACACCTGGGAACGAGGGAGGGGACCGGGTCTATTCCCTCGAGAACTGGGCGAGGTGGTAGGCCAGGAACGCCTTCTGGGACGGCGTGAGCTCCGGAAACACAGGCAGCGCAAGGGTTTCCAAAGCCGCCGCCTCGGCGACCGGGAAGTCCCCGGCCTTCCCGCCCAGGCCGGCGAAGCACTCCTGGAGGTGGAGCGGAACGGGATAGTAGATCGCGTGGCCGATCCTCAGCTCGGCGAGGCGGTCCTTGAGGGCGTCCCTCCGGCCCCGGGCGACGCGGACCACGAACTGGTTGAAGACGTGGTGCATCCCCCGAGCCTCGCGGGGGAAGCGGATGCCCCCCTCCTCGAACGTCCGCCCGCCGTGCTCGAGGTAGCGCCGCTCGATCTCCGCGGCGTTCTGCCGCCGCCCCTCGGCCCAGGAGTCGAGGTGCGGGAGCTTGACGTGGAGGACGACCGCCTGGAGCGCGTCGAGGCGGAAGTTGCCGCCGACGATCGAGTGGTGGTACCGACTCGTCTCCCCGTGCATCCGGAGCGCCCGGAGCTTCGCCGCCATCGCGTCGTCGTTCGTCGTCACCATGCCGCCGTCCCCGAAGCCGCCGAGGTTCTTCGACGGGAAGAACGAGAACGCCCCGAAGTCACCGAGGGCCCCCGCCTTCTTCCCCTTGTAGCCGGCGCCGAGCGACTGGCAGGCGTCCTCGATGACCGGGATCCCCTTCGCCCTCGCGACCTCGAGGATCGGGTCCATGTCGGCGCACTGGCCGTAGAGGTGGACCGGCTGGATCGCCTTCGTCTTCGGCGTGATCGCCTCCGCGAGCTTCGCCGGGTCGACGTTGAACGTCAGCGGGTCGATGTCGCAGAAGACGGGGCGCGCGCCGAGGCGGACGACGGCGCCCGCCGAGGCGAAGAACGTGTAGGGCGAGGTGACGACGTCGTCGCCGGGGCCGATCCCGAGCGCCATCATCGCGGCGAGCTGCGCGTCGGTGCCGGATGACATCCCGATCGCGTGCCTGACGCCGACGTACTCGGCGATCGCCTTCTCGAACGCCTCGACCTTCGGGCCGAGGATGAAGCCCTGGCTCTCGAAGAGCTCGTCCGTCGCGGCCCGGATCGGGTCGCGGAGGGTGGCGTACTGCTTCTTCAGGTCGAGGAGCGGGACGGGGACGGCGAGAGGCATCGTCGGTTCCATAGCGGCCGGGAAGCATACGACGCCGGCCGGGGTCCCGACTACACCAGTCCCTTTTCCCTCAGCTCCCCCTTGACCCAGGCGTAGACGATCGGCGCCAGGACGACGCCGGGGATCCCGAAAGCGACCTCGAAGACGACGATCGAGAGGAAGATCTCCCACGCCTCCGCCCCGATCCGGTTTCCGACGATCTTCGCGTTCACGAGGTACTCGAGCTTGTGGACCCCGACGAGGAAGCCGAGCGAGACGAGCGCGAGCCAGGGGGCGACGCCGAACGAGAGGACGACGATCGCGGTGTTCGAGATCAGGTTTCCGACGACGGGCAGGAGGCCCGCGAGGAACGTGACGAGGATGAGCGTCTCCGAGAGCGGGAGCCGCTCGGCGAGGAGCGGCACGACCGCGAAGAGGTAGACCGCCGTCAGGACGGTGTTCACCGCGGAGATCTCCACCTGGGCGACGACGACCCTCTCGAAAGCCTCCGCGAAGCGCCGGACGCGGGCGCCGAGCGCGGCCGCGAGGGGGGGCGTCTCCCGGCCCGCCGCCGGCCGGCGGAAGAAGACGAGGAGCGCGGCGAGGATTCCCATCAGGACGTGGAGCGCCGTCAGGCCGGCCTCGCCGCCGGCGCGCCTGAGGTCCGCGGAGTGCTCCCGGAGCCAGTCCGCGACGCCCGCCTTGATCTGGTCCGCCGTCTGCCACTCTTCGAGCGCCCCTACCGAAACGCCCCAGATCGCGAGCTGGCGGCGGGTGTCGTCGAGGATGTCGGCCATCTTCCCGAAGAGGCCCGGGAGGTCGCCCATGTGCCCCCGCGCGACGCCCGCGAGCAAGACCGCCGCGAGCGTCGTCAACCCCGCGCCGGCGAGCGCGACCGCGCCCGCGGCGAGCCACCGGGC
>CAZNSS010000733.1:0-2317 GCA_964575465.1 uncultured Holophagales bacterium
GGGTGTGCCACTCGAGCCGCCCATGGCGCCGACCAGCCCCACGAAGAGAGCCGGGGCCAGTGCCAGGAGGAAGAGCACTCCGGCCCATTTCCGAAGCGTCTGCCCGGCCTTCGTCGCCGAGATCGGCAGCGAAAGGACGAAAACGACGCAGGCCGAAGCGATGAGGAACGAGATCACCGGTTCCTCAGCGGTCGAGATCGGTCGAACTGTCGGCGGTTCCGTTCCTCCCGGCCTCGCCCGCCTGGCCGTCAACCGCGGCGGAGCCGGAGTCCTTCCGGGTCGCCCGCCTGGCGGCCCGGGTCCCGGCGAGGACCTCTTTCAGCTTTACGTAGACGGGAAGAGCCTGGTCGTCCGGAAGCTCGACGCTCGTCGAGTCGTTCGCGGCGCCCTGGATCGAGATGGTGATCGTGTGCATGGCGTCCTCCTTTCGATGGGGAGGACGGTAGGGCTCGCGACTGTGGTTGCCGGGACAGCGTCGAACTGCTCATTTCCCCTGGAGCTCAGCGGCACGGAAGCCGTGATACTCGGCGAACTTCTCTGCGTCCACGGCCAGGGCCTCGGCGTCCTTGATGTAGCGGTCGCAGTGGTCACGCATCTTGCGGAGCCACGGATTCTCGGGCGCCTTCGGGTTGATGGCCACTGTCATCTTGTAGTCGGCGTACATCTTCCGGTGCATGGCGGCCTCCTCGCGGTAGGACGCTGCCTTCTTCCGGTACTCGGCGGCCTTCGCGAGGTGGTCTTCGGCCGTGATGGCGACCTTGGGGGCTTCCGCGTTCTCAGAGGTGGGCGCGACCGACTGCGGCAACGCGAATGCGCCGGACGCGGAGAGCGCAACGCCGAGGGCGAGAGCAGCGGCGCGACCGAGTCGGGGAGTGTCGTGTCCGTTCATGGGTGTCATGTGCGAGTACCTCCGCTCGAATGTCCCCGGACCCCGAGCGTCCGAGGATGCGTGAGCACCAGAGAGCGGGTTGCGAGTCGCCGGACGATCCCAGGCGGCCGGCGCCCGTCGGCCTCGGTGTCTTCGGAGGAAATATGCGAGGGCGAGATTAGAGCCGCCTTAGAGGAGCGGCACCCCTCACTACTGCGGCGGGCTCGAGGATGTCGGTACCGCCAGGATCATCCGAGTACCGCCTTCCGGCCGATTGACGGCGCGGATGGTCCCACCGTGCTCGCGCACGATCCACGCGCAGATGGCGAGGCCGAGGCCGGCGCCGCCCTCGACACCTCGCGTGCGGGCGGTGTCGCTACGAAAGAACCTCTCGAAGACGCGATCCAGATCAGGCTCGGGGATCCCGGGTCCGTCGTCGTCGACGGCGAGAATCGCGAGCTGGTCCTCGGTCCACACCGTGACGCGGACTCGGCCCTCGGCGGTGTGCGCGTCCATTCCAGTCGAGAATCGGACGGCGTTGTCGATGAGGTTGAGGACGAGCTGGCGAAGCCAGCGCTCATCGCCCGGGATAACGACGGCGGGTGCTGGCGCCATTTCGAGCCGGACTCCGAGGGCGTTGGCCCGCTCCGAGAACGATTCCACCACCTCGCCGGCGAGGATGTCGAGACGAACCGGCTCGAGCTGGAAGGGAACCTTGCCGCTATCGGCGCGCGCCAGGAGGAGGAGGTCGGCCACGATGTGCCGGAGGCGGCCCACCTCCTCGTTCAGACTCGCCATCGCGGTGCGGTACTCGTCCGTCTCCCGGGGTTGGCTGAGAGCTACTTCGAGCGTGCTCTGCATGTTGGCGAGCGGGCTTCGGAGCTCGTGAGAGGCGTCCGCGGTGAAACGCTTCATCGACTCGAAGGAGCTCTCGAGGCGGCCGATCATCTGGTTGAACGTGTCCACGAGCCGGCCGATCTCGTCAGGGACGGGACGGGTCGGGAGCCGGCGGCTGAGCTGTGTCGACTCGATCTCTCTCGCCAGCTCCGTGATCTCGACGACGGGGGCGAGCGCGCGACCGGCGAGCCAGTAGCTGACTGCGGCGGATCCTGCGACCGCGATCGGCGCAAGGAGGAGCAGGGCCAGGCGGAGGTTCGAGAGGGGAAGCTCGACGTCTCCCGTTCGCTCCATGACCCGGATGACGCCCTGGCGTCCTGCATGGGACTTGTAGGGCCTCGTGTAGACCCGAAGGAGGCCGCCCTCCTCGACGTAAGTGCGGAAGGCCGAGCGCTCCTCGAGGAACTGCGGCCGCGCTGCGAGCTCCTTGGCGGCCGGCACCGATTCGAGGTCGGGCGAGCGGTAGAAGACAGCCGGGTCACCGTCGACGGAGTGGAACAGGGCGAGCTTCGAGTATCGGTTCAGCTGCGCCACCTGCTCCGGAGTCAGGTG
>CAZNSS010000734.1:0-2317 GCA_964575465.1 uncultured Holophagales bacterium
TGGACTCGCCGTCGGCTCGATGGCGGGAGTCGTCGCGGGCGTCGGCTCCGCGATCGGGCTCGGCGCGGCGGCGGGCTCGGTCGTTCCCATCATCGGCACGATCGTCGGCGCCATCATCGGGGCGATCATCGGCGGCGTCTTCAACAAGAGCACCGAGGGGCACCTGAGCAGCCGGACGTCGAACATGGCCCTGGGCTCCTATCAGTCGTGGGTGGGGGGCTACCGGGATCCCGAGACGGGCGAGAAGACGCCAGGGCACTGGCAGACGATGAACCCGACGCCGACGAGTCCCGTCGAGCGCGCGGGACGCGAGGTCTTCGAAGGCCAGAGCGCGTCGCTCTACGAGCTCTTCAAGGTCGGTTCGAAGGACCAGGCGAAGAGCCTCCTCGGCGCCTACCAGAAGGCTCTTCGCGAGGCGCTCGCAGGCGGGCACATCGACATTGCCGCCGGCTCGGCCGAGGACATCCAGAAGGACTACGAGAACGTCCTGAAGTCTCTCCTGCCGCGGATCGGCCTCTCGGCCGCCTTCGGCCAGACGGGATACCTCCCGCCCGGGAACCGTGACGCGTCCGGGGGGATGGCGGGCGTCGACTGGTGGGCGCCCGGGATGGACAAGGACGGGAACTGGGTCAAGAAGCAGCTCTACGACGAGAACGCGCCGATCCCACTCATGCTGAAGGGGCTCGGCTTCACGGCCGACAAGATCTCCGAGATCGCCACACG
Organism: uncultured Holophagales bacterium; assembly: GCA_964575465.1. GTDB lineage: Bacteria > Acidobacteriota > Thermoanaerobaculia > UBA5066 > UBA5066 > UBA5066. The sequence continues at coordinate 724 of CAZNSS010000734.1, forward strand.
GATCACCCAGGACGATCCGGCAGCGGTCCTCGCCTACCTCCAGGGCGTCGTCGGCGTCGTCGTCGGTCTCCGGGACCTGGGCGACGAGATGGGGAAGACCTTCGACGAGCTCGTGAAGAGCTGGAAGGACGAGAGCGCTGGAGGGCCCGCTGCCGCGCTCGGGAAGGCCGCCCAGGACCTCGCCGGCCAGTTCGACGAGCTGAGCCTCTACTCTGGCGACGAGCAGCTCAAGAAGGCGCAGGAGGCGAAGGCGGCGGCCTCGCAGTTCTGGGACTCGGTCAAGTCGTACCTCCAGCAGCTCCAGGCGCTCTCCGAGAAGCTCTCCGCCGGCCTCCAGGGGATGCGCGAGAAGATGCGGGCCTTCCTCAACCCGCTCTCCGAGGCGGCCGGGATGGCGTCGGGATGGGGCATCGTCGACGCGACCTGGGGGAAGCTCCAGAACGCGACGGACGCCGGCCAGGTCGAGACGGCGACGAATGAGGCGGCTGCCGCGATCGAGCGGCTCTTCAACGTCCTCTCGGAGCGGGTCACGCGGGGCAAGGCGCTCCTCGACCGGCTCACCGGCCTGGGCGGGAGCCTCGGGAGCCTGTCGGCCGACGTGGCGAGCGACCAGCTCGGGATGTCGAACCCCCTCGCGAGGTGGGGGCAGGACCTGGTCGACATCGAGCGCAGGGTGAGCGAGGCCGCTCGCCTCTCCGGCCTCGAGCAGGTCTCAGCCATCGAGGACGTAGCGACGTCGGCCGAGACGCTCTACGGGAACCTGAAGAGCCTCCTGGCTGAGATCGCCTCCGTCTCTGCCTCCATCAACAAGTCGATCGACTCCCAGATCTGGGAGCTCGGCGTGGGGGAGCTGGACCCGCGAGGGCAGGCATCCGCGATCACAGACCGCATCAGGCAGCTCCAGGACGAGCTGAAGGCAGCCACGTCGCCGGCCGAGATCGCAGCCATCACCTCCGAGATCCAGAGCCTGACCGGTCGCTACGTCGGGCAGTTCGACAAGAACGACCCGGAACGGGCCGACGCGATCGCGTGGGCGCAGGAGCAGCTCGAGCGGGCCCGCGGTCTCGCGAACGAGGCCCTCGAGGCGATGAGGACCCAGGCGGAGGCCCAGGCGAAGGAACTGCAGGACATCCTCAAGAACGCGGCGATTGGCATCGCCGGGAACGTGGATGAGGCCTCAACGACGATCGGGAACCTCTCCTTCACCCTGAACGAGCTGGACAAGGAGCTGAAGAAGGCTCTCACCCGGCTGGGGGATGCGGCACTGGACTCCCTCGAGCCGCTCCGGGCCGCCATGGAGGGGGCCGCCGGGATCTTCACGGGGGCTACCACCGCAGCGAGCGAAGCCCTCACCGCTCCGGACTCGAGCTTCAACGCCTCCGTCGATCGCTCCGCGGCTCGCCTCGACGTCTTCACGTCCGCCATCGATCGGGCCGTCACGAACCTCGACCGCCTGGCGAACGCGGGAGGAGGGGGCTCGGCGCCGGCGACGGCGAACGTCGTCCAGGGCGCTCCAGAGTCCCGGGTCACGACAAGCCAGATCGTCTCGACGGTTCGGCGCTTCAGCCGGTCCCTGACGCCGAGGGTGGCCTGA
>CAZNSS010000735.1:0-2315 GCA_964575465.1 uncultured Holophagales bacterium
GGCTTCGCGACCGGGACGCTCGCGCGGAAGGACGGGAAGACCGAGGCCGACGGGACGACGCTCTTCGTCGTCGGCGTCGACCATCCCTACGAGGTGAAGGCGGCCGAGCGGCCGTCGCTCCTCCCCCACGGCGCCATCGCCGTCCGCCTCCACTCGATCGGCGGCTGGGGAATGATCACGACCGGCAAGAACCTGGGCGAGATCATCGGCGAGCTGGGCGACCACGTGGCGGAACGCGACGGCGCGACGGACGAGCTGGGCCGGCGGAAGGAGGTCGTCCACGTCTCGGCGAACCCGAAGTACGGGTCGGAGAAGAAGGGGGCGCCGACCGAGTACTTCCTCGTCGTCGCCCCGGAGCGAATCCGGGTCAACTGCGACCTGCGGCACGTGACCGTCGTCCTCTGCTGCGACCCGAAGGCCTTCACCCACACGAACCCGCTCGACGGGATGGACGAGGGGGGCGCCTTCGTCTGGGAGTCGGACGAGAGCCCCGAGACGGCCTGGACGCGGATCCCGCGGAAGTACCGCCAGGAGATCCTCGACAAGAAGATCCGCCTCTACACCCTCCCCGGCTTCGACATCGCCCGCGCCGCCACGGACCGCTCCGACCTCCAGCTCCGGATGCAGGGGAACGCCTTCCTCGGCGCGTTCTTCGCGGTGTCGCCCTTCCTCGAGGAGTTCCGGATCGACCGCGACCACTTCAACGAGCAGGTCCAGAAGCAGTACCGGAAGAAGTTCGGACGGTTCGGCGACGCCGTCGTCGCCTCGAACATGGAGGTCATGCTCCAGGGCTTCTCGCGGGTGAAGGAGATCGTCTACGGCGCGGTCGACGCGCCGGACCGCTCGAGCATGCGCGGCGTCTCGATCGCGCCCCTCGCCGGGTGCGAGACGCACTGCCTCGGTATCCCGAAGCCGGAGGGCCAGGAGGAGCGGGCGCCGGTCTTCCGGCGCGCCACGTTCGACCGCGAGTACCGCGCCGGCCTCGGCTACCACCAGCCCGCCTCGACCCTCGCCGCCGCCGGCGTCTCGGCGGCCGCGACGGGCGACGTGGCGACGAAGTACGTCGCCCGGCGGCAGACTCCGATCTTCCTCGCCGAGAACTGCACCCAGTGCATGGAGTGCATCTCGTCCTGTCCCGACACCGCCCTCCCGAACACCGCCCAGGACCTGATGACGGTCCTCACGACCGCCGTCCGCGGCTACGTCACCGACCCGACGGACCGGGCGCGGCTCCTCTCCGTCGTCCCGGACGTCGAGGCCTCCGTCCGCGCCGGGATCGTCGAGGCGCAGAAGGCGAAAGCGGGGACCCCCGTGCGGGACCTCGTCCGCGCCGCCGTCGAGCCGCTCCCGACCGTCTCGGGCAAGAGCAAGGACGAGCTCCTCGCGATCGTCGACACGCTCCCCCTCGCCTACAACAAGGTCAACGCCATCTTCGCGAACCTCGAGAAGAAGACGCCGGGCGCCGGCGGCATCTTCTCGATCTTCGTCTCCGACCTCTGCAAGGGGTGCGGCGAGTGCGTCACCGAGTGCGGGGACCACGAGGCGCTGAAGATGGTCGACGAGACCGAGGAGCTGAACGCGAAGCACGCGACGGCGATGGGCTTCCTGAACCTCCTCGCCGACACGCCGAAGAAGTACCTCGGCCTCTACGACCCGGAGCGGCCGCAGTCGTCGCGCGAGGCGGCGCTGCGCAACCACCTGATGGTCCGGTCGAGCTACGACGCCCTCGTCTCCGGAGACGGCGCCTGCGCGGGCTGCGGCGAGAAGACGGTCCTCCACGCCGTCGCCTCGGTGACCGAGGCCTACATGCGGCCGCTCTACCACGCGAAGGCCGAGCGGCTCGCCGCGAAGGCAAAGGCTCTCGCCGGGGTCGGCACGGCGCGCCTCGCGGCCCTCGAGGAGAGGTCCCCGGCCGAGCACGCCACCTTCGCCAGGGCGGTCGCGCACCTCCTGATGGGGCTCGGCGGCGAGAACGAAGCCGACACCGACGCCCGGCTCGCCGAGCACGGCCCGATACCGGATGCGGAGATCGTCGACGCGCTCCGCGCCGTCCTCGCGCAGGAAGCGTGGAACCACCGCGACCTGCAGGCCATCGACGGCCGCCTCGCGAACGGCATGTCGGTGATGGCGATGGGCGCCCACACCGGCTGCAACACCGTCTTCGGCTCGACGCCGCCGAACAACCCGCACCCCTACCCCTGGATGAACTCCCTCTTCCAGGACGGCGCGACCGTCGCGTGGCTCTTCGGCGAGGCGTTCGTCCAGGACCACGCCCGCCGCTCGGTCATCCCGGAGCGGCTCGCCGACGCGCTCCT
>CAZNSS010000736.1:0-2302 GCA_964575465.1 uncultured Holophagales bacterium
CACGGTCGGAACGCCCCTTCCTGACGGGGGCTGGGTGCTGGCGAACACCGTAGACGTGACCGAGGAGCGGGCCGTTGTCGAGATGGCCGGCGTCCGCGAGGTGGACCCGCGTGACGTCTGGTTCACAACGATCAGAAACGCTTCCGTTCAACTGGCAGAGAGACTTCGAGCGGCAGCCTTGAAGATTGGCGTCGAGGGCTCCTCGGCGAGGGTCCGGCTTGGTCGCATCGGGCCCAAGGGTGAGCCTGTCTGGACCGACGGCCCTCCGGGTCGCCACGCTCCTCTTACATGGCTGAGACCGGTGGGGGAAGTGGCTGGCACGGACGGCCAGGCAAGCCTCGGGGTGCTTCACGAGCGAGTGGAGCCCTCGAAAGGGTTCCTGAACCTGATGAGCTTGCCGGGTGAGCGGTTTCGTCCCGGGGACGTTCTCAGCTACAGCAGCACCGCCGTTTCCCTGGCGCCCCGAGTCCAGCTGGCGGTGCGGTATTCCGGCCAGGGGCCGGTCTCCGTTCCTGATACCGACGTGTTCAGTCGTGAGGTGGCGGGCTACCTGTCAAGGACAGGGGTGGTCTTGCCCCGTGTGGGAGTTCCTTCGGGTGCAGCGGTCGAGGTTCCGCTCTTCGAGGTCATCGTCGGAGTTCCGACGATCACGGAGACCGCATCGGTAACGAACATCGCCGGAGAGTGGCGCGGGCGTCTCTGGCCGCCTGGATTGCCTGGCCAGGGAGAACCTCTGGTCAAGGCGGGATTGGCCTACTCGGAGGAGAGAAAGTACGAGGTCGGCCGGCCGCTCCTGGTACCACGGGATCGTGGCGGGGAGCTTGCCGCATTCTCCGGAAACGCCCTCGAGCGCCTGGTTTCCATGGTTGTAAGCAAGGGATTAGCCCGTGCGGTCGGGGCGGAGTCATCGGCCGCAATCGAAAGAAGGAGTGAACCCTGATGAAACACCGTGCTCTCGCTCTCGGACTCTCCGGTCTCCTGTTTGCCGGGTGGGCGGCCCCTGCCTCGGCCCAGTTCGGAGGGCTCGTCGGCAAGAAGTCCGCGGCGCCGGCCGTCGACGTAGACAAGGCCCTCTCCGCAGGTTCAGATCTCATCGGTTACATCACGACGGCGAACGACCTCGGGATGCAGGGCGCAGGGCTCATGCTCGCGATGTATCCGGACGACAGGTTTCCGGAAATCCGGAAGATGTCGGCGCAGTACAACGAACTCAGCGCCAAGAGGAAGGACGGGAATCTCGACGCGGAGCAGCTGAAGCTCTCCCAGAGTGCGAGCGCGAAGATCGCCGAGGAGCTCAAGGGAGACGCCTGGAAGGGCTACAAGAAGGAGAACAGCGCGAACGTCGGGAAGGCCTACGGAAAGCTCGGCCTCATGGTTGCGGCGGATACCCTCGCTGGCACGCTCGTGAAGCCGACCACGGACAACCTGACGGCCGCGCTGGACGCCGTCAAGAAGGACCCTGCGAAGGCCACGCAGGCGGGAGCGATCAAGAGCCAGATCGAGTCCTTGTCGGCGATCGCCCCTGCGCTCCCGAAGCAGATCGAATCCGCCGGAACCGTGCGTTCGATCTGCTCGAAGATCGCCGAGGCCGAGAAGGTCAAGCTCCCTACGGACATCTCGGCCGACAAGATCAAGGACAAGACGTCACTCGTCGCCGCCTCGACGGCACTCGCCGACTAACAACCCCTGCCATGCGGTTGGCGCAGCCCCTGGAACGGTCCGGGGGCTGCGTCGGCAGCGGGCCATTGCGCGTCGCCGTTTGAAGCGGAGTGCAAAGAAGCGCATGAATGGCGCAGCACGGGGGCTTCCTGGCTCCGACCTTCCGGAGCGACGGAAGGGACTGGGGCGACCTGCGCCACCTGTTCCTGGACGTCCCCGACGCGTGCCCGCCCCGCGAGGTCGTCGCGCGGCTCCGGACCGACCGGATGAGCCGTCGGCTCGCGCCGCTGCTCGCCCTGGCGAAGCTCCTTCTCGTGAACCGAAGCCCGGGCCTCGGCCGCGCCACGAACGCGGGAGTCGGCCGCCCCGGCCTTCAGCGCGACTTCGTGATTCAAGGTGGGGGAGCTTCGCGCGTCGTCGTGCGGGTCATGACGGTCGACCTGGCGAGGCTCGCGAGCGTGCCGGGGGAGGTGGGGGAGGCGGTCGGCGGCGGCTGAGGGGCCAGCGCCCCGAAAGCGGTGAGCCGGGCCGCCGACGCCGAGACGCGGGTCGACCACGGACGGGCGCTAGAATCGCGTCGTGACGAGTCTGACCGTGCGCCTCACTGATGCCCAGGCCGAACATCTCGCGCTCGAGGCGCAGA
>CAZNSS010000737.1:0-2301 GCA_964575465.1 uncultured Holophagales bacterium
CGGGGGAACCGGCGCGTCTCCGCCTCGCTCCGCTCCCGCGGGGTCGCCGAGGCGGATGCGGCGGGAGCCCTCGCCGCCGTCGGCGGGGAGGACGAGGCGGCCCGCCTGAAAGCCGCGCTCGAGAAGAGGCGCCGGAGCCTCCCGGCGGGTTTGACGCCCGTTTCGAGGTCGAGGAAACTCTTCGACCATCTCGTGCGCCGCGGCTTCGACCCCGGAGCCGTGCGCGAGGCGCTGCGGGAGAAAGGCGACCCCACGGATGACGACCCCCTCTGACTGGACCTCCCGGAAGGTCCGCGAGACGTTCCTTTCCTACTTCGAGGAGAAGGGGCACCGCCGCGTCGCCTCCTCCTCCCTCGTCCCCGCCGAAGACCCGACGCTCCTCTTCACGAACGCCGGGATGAACCAGTTCAAGGACGTCTTCCTCGGGCGGGAGAGCCGCCCGTACGTCCGCGCGGCCTCGGCGCAGAAGTGCGTGCGGGCCGGCGGAAAGCACAACGACCTCGACAACGTCGGGTACACCGCGCGGCACCACACGTTCTTCGAGATGCTCGGCAACTTCTCCTTCGGCGACTACTTCAAGGAGGAGGCGATCGCCTTCGCCTGGGAGCTCGTCACCGAGCGGTACGGCTTCGAGGCGAAGCGGCTCTGGGCGACCGTCTACAACGACGACGACGAGGCCGCGACGCTCTGGCAGCGCTACCTCCCGGCGGCGCGGATCCTCCGCTTCGGCGAGAAGGACAACTTCTGGTCGATGGGCGACACGGGCCCCTGCGGCCCCTGCTCGGAGCTCCACGTCGACCAGGGGCCCCACGTCCCGGGCGACGCGACGCCGAACGGGCGGGGCGACCGGGTCATGGAAATCTGGAACCTCGTCTTCATGCAGTACGAGCGCGACGCCGAGGGGAAGATGACCCCGCTCCCGAAGCCGTCGGTCGACACCGGCGCCGGGCTCGAGCGGATCACGGCGCTCCTGACGGGGAAGAACAACAACTTCGACACCGACCTCTTCACGCCGCTCATCCACAAGATCGAGGCGATCTCGGGGAAGACCTACCGCGGCGGCATGGCCGAGGAGGACGCTCCCTTCCGCGTCATCGCGGACCACCTCCGCGCGGCGACGATGCTCATGGCCGACGGCGTCATGCCGGCGAACACGGGGCGCGGCTACGTCCTCCGCCGGATCCTGCGGCGCGCCGCGCGCTACGGTCGGCGCCTCGGCATCGAGGGGCCCGAGCTCAGCGGTCTCGTCGAGCCGGTCTTCTCGGTCTTCGAGGGGGTCTACTTCGGGGACCCGCACCGGACGCTGAAGAGCGAGGTCTGGGAGCTCGTCCGCTCCGAGGAGCGGAGCTTCGCGAAGACGATGTCCGCCGGCGCCGACCGGGTCGGAGAGGCGATCAGCGAGGCCCGCCGGAAGGAAGAGACGAGCCTGACGGGCAGGAGCGTCTTCCGGTTCTACGACACCTACGGCATCCCGCTCGAGCTGATCGAAGAGCTGGCCCAGGACGAGGGGCTTTCCGTCGACCGCGCGGGCTTCGAGAAGGAGCTCGAGACGGCGCGAGAGCGGTCGAAGGGTGCTTCGAAGTTCGAGGCCGACGAGGCGCTCCTCCCCGAGGAGCTCGCCGACCCGGCCTGGGAAACGGCGTACCGCGGCTATCCGGAGGACGACTTCGTCCGCCTCGAGGGAGCCAGGGCGCTCGGGCTCTTCTCCCTGGAGGGGGGGGCGCCCGTTTCCGCGGGTGCCCTTCCGGAAGGGGTCGAGGGGCTCCTGGTCACCGACCGGACGGTCTTCTATCCCGAGGGCGGAGGCCAGGTGACCGACACCGGCTCCGTCGCCTGGCCCGGCGGACGGGCCGTGGTGACGGCCGCGCGCCGCTCGGCGAGCGGGCGCTTCGTCCAGCACCACGTGAAGATCGAGGCGGGGACCCTCACGAAGGGAGCCGCCCTGACGCTCGAGGTGTCCGAGTGGACCCGGCGCCGGACGCAGGCGAACCACACCGGCACCCACCTCCTCCACGCGGCCCTCCGGAAAGTCCTCGGGGAGTCGGTGAGGCAGATGGGCTCGCTCGTCGCGCCCGACCGGCTTCGTTTCGACTACGCGGCGACCCGTGCGACGACCGCGGCCGAGCTCCAGGAGATCGAGCGGCTCGTGAACGAGCAGGTCCTCCTCGACACGCCCGTCGGGAAGTCCGTCACCTCCATGGACGAGGCCAGGGCGATGGGCGCGATGATGTTCTTCGGGGAGAAGTACGGCGAGCGCGTCCGCGTCGTCGACGTTCCCGGCTTCTCGACCGAGCTCTGCGG
>CAZNSS010000738.1:0-2295 GCA_964575465.1 uncultured Holophagales bacterium
ATCTTCCTGTAGATCGCGGGCAGCTCCTTCGCTCCGCCGACGAAGAACGTCTCTCCCCCCGTGTCCTCCGCGAGCTCCTTCAGGCGCCCCTTCAGACCCATGTCGAACATGGAGAGGTCGAGGCCGATGATGAAGATCGGCACGCCGGCCGTCCGCGCGTAGCGCTTCAGCGTCGGCCAGTCGGTCGAGGAGTGGTTGTCCTTGCCGTCGGTCAGGACGACGAGCGCCTTCTTCCCCGCGAGCGAGCGGAACTGGTAGAGGCCGAGGACGATCGAGTCGTGGAACGCCGTCGCGCCACCCGCCCGCGTCTCGCCGATCGCCCGGATCAGGTCGGACCGCTTCGAGGTCATCGCGGCGAGGAGCGTCGGCCGCTCGCGGAACTCGATGACGAAGCCCTTGTCCTTCTCGCCGACGAGGCTCGTCACGAACTCCGTCGCGGCCTGCTTGACGAGCGGCATCGCCTTGTCCATCGAGCCCGAGCCGTCGATCACGAGGCCGAGGGCCATCGGGAGCGACTCGGCGAACTCGAAGGAGGAGAGGCTCTGCGGGGCCCCGTCCTCGAGGACGGTGAAGTCCTCCTTGACGAGCCCCTTCGCGAAGCGCCCCGTCTCGTCGAAGACCGAGACGTTCAGCTCGACGAGGTTCACCTCCACCTTCGCGAGGAGCCGGTCGTCCCCCTTCAGCATCCTGAAGTCGGAGTACTCCTTCCCCTCCGCGTCCCACGCCGAGGCCCGCATCAGCGTCGCCTTCGCGACCTCCGACGCGGCGACCGAGGCCCGGTACGGGGGCGCCGTCCACTCGGCCACCTTCCGGTCGTCGAGGAAGAGCTCGACCCGCTTCGCGGTCGCCCCGGCGATCGACTGGACGGCGACCTTCACCTCCGTGTCCGCCTTCCCCTTCGCCTTCGGCAGGTCGAGGACGCGGACCGCGAGCTTCGCCTCCTTCTCGTTCAGCGCCCAGGCGTCGGCATCGACGAAGTTGCCGAGCTTGTCGAAGCCGAGGGCGCGCAGGGTCTGCTTCCTCGGGATCGTCCCGAGGTCCAGCTCGACGGTGAACGGCGGGCGGTTGCGCGCGAGGATCTGCTTGTCGCCGAGGTAGAACTCGACCCGCGCGATCGGGGGCCTGGCCTCGCACTCGATCCGGAGGAGGCCGACCGGGACCTCCCGGTCGGGCGGGAGGAAGCGGAGGAGGGTCGCCGCGGCCGGTACGGCGTCGCGGTTCGCCTCCTCGAGGAGGATCGCCGAGGCCGTCACGGCCCCGGCGTCCTCGGCGCGGAACTCCGAGGTCATCTTCGGGACGGTCAGCGTCACCGCCCGGAGGGCCACCGCCTTGCCGGTCGTCGCCTCGAGCCGCAGGTTCAGGGAGACCTCGCCGGGCGGGAGCGAACGGAGGAACGTGGCGTTCAGCGGCCTGGAGAGGTCCGTCTCGCCGAGGTCGACGTCGACCGGCTCGCGGAACGTGTCGACCACCTCTCCCGAGGCTCCCTTCGCCTCTCCGGCCACGAAGAAGGGGTAGACCCGCGGGGCGAGCTTCGCCTTCTCGCGCAGGTCGGAGCGGGAGAAGGAGAGGGTGAAGCGGACGACCGTCTTGCCGGCGCTCGCGCCGAGGAACTGCTCGCGCAGCTCGAGCGGGATCGAGACGCCGAGCGCCTCACCCGAGGTCTGCTGGGACGGCTGAGCGCCGGCGGCCGCCGCCAGGACGGCGGAGAGGAGGACGGGAAGGACGAAGACGACACGTCTCACGAAGAGGACCTCCCGGGAAGTGTTACGCAAGAACGGGGCTGAAAGGTGGGGTCTCGGGGACCTCCGGGGCGGACGCCCGGCCGTCCCGCTCGTCGATCCGGAGCGCGAAGAACGACTCGACGGCCTCGAGGAACGCCTCGGGCGTCGGGAGCGACTGGATCCTGCGGCGAAGCTCGGTCCCCTTCGGGACGCCGTGGGTGTACCAGCCGGTGAACGTCTTCAGCTTCCCCATCATCCTCTTCGGCACGTCCTCCTCCGCCTCGCGGATGAGGCGGAAGTGGTGGAGGATGACGTCGCGCCGCTCCTCGAGCGTCGCCACGCGGTACGGCCGCCCCGCGAGGAGGTCGGCCGCCTGCCGGAAGATCCAGGGGTTCTTCATCGTGGCGCGGCCGATCATCACGGCGTCGCAACCCGTCTCGCGGAACATCCGGAGGACGTCCTCGGGGGTTTCCACGTCGCCGTTCCCGACGACGGGGATCCGCACCGCTTCCTTGAGCCGCGCGATCCGGCTCCAGTCGGCCCGTCCCTTGTAGAACTGCTTCGCCGTCCTCGG
>CAZNSS010000739.1:0-2293 GCA_964575465.1 uncultured Holophagales bacterium
GTGGCGGCGGTCGTCGCGCTGTCGTTCTCGTCGGGGCTGCCGCTCGGGCTCGTCTGGATCGCGATCCCGGACTGGATGCGCTCGATGGGCGTCGACATCCGCGTCGTCGGGCTCTTCACCCTCGCGCAGGCCCCATGGTCCTTCAAGTTCCTCTGGTCGCCGCTCATGGACCGTTTCCGGCTGCCGTTCTGGGGCCGGCGGCGGGGCTGGATCGCGGTGGCGCAGGTGGCTCTCGCGCTCTCGGGGCTCGGGCTCTCCGGCGTCGGGAGCCGGCCCGAGACGCCGTGGGTCGCGCTGGCCCTGACGCTCGCCGTCGCGCTCTCGGCCGCGACGCAGGACATCGCGATCGACGCCTACGCGGTCGACGTCCTCCGGAAGGAGGAGCACGGGGTCGCGGTCGGCCTGCGCACGGCCGTGTACCGGGCGGCCATGACCCTGTCGGGAGGTCTCGCGATCTGGGCGGCGGCGAGCCTCGGGTGGGGCGTCGTCAACCTCCTCCTCGGCCTCGCCTACCTGCCGCTCGTCCTCGTCACCTGGCGCTCGCCGGAGCCGGAGGAAGAGACCGCCGGGCCGAAGTCGCTGCGCGACGCGATCTGGCTGCCGTTCCTCGAGTGCCTCTCGCGCCACCGCGCGGTCGAGATCCTGGTCTTCGTCGTCCTCTACAAGCTGGCCGACGCCCTCTCGCAGTCGCTCCTCCGGCCCTTCCTCATCGACATGGGGTACGGCGGGTTCGACCGTGGCTTCGTCCTCGGCACCGCGGGCGTCGCCCTGACGATCGCCGGCACGTTCCTCGGCGGCATCGCGTGCACCCGGATCGGTCTCGGGCACTCGCTCTGGATCTTCGGCTTCTTCCAGATCTTCTCGAACATCGGCTACGTCCTGATCACCTACTGGCCGGGCGGCCGCCCCGTCATGTACGGCGCGATGGCGTTCGAGATGATCACGAGCGGCCTCGGGATGGGCGCCTTCGGCGTCCTCCTCCTGCGCATCACCGAGAAGAGGTTCTCGGCGACCCAGTACGCGCTCTTCTCGTCGCTCTTCGGCCTCCCCCGCATCCTCGGCGGGCCGATCACCGGGCTGATCGTGGACGCCGCCGGCTGGCGTTCCTTCTTCTGGTTCACCATCGTCGCCGGCGTGCCGGGGCTGATCCTCCTCCAGAGGTTCGCGCCGCTCGGCGTGCGCGAGCCGCGCTTCACGGCCGAGACGGCCGTCATCCGGCGGCGGATGACCGGGCGGCAGATCGCCTGGCGAGGGGTGATCGGCGCGATCGTCACTTCGATCGTCAGCGGCGCCTGGATGATCGGGCTCGGCGCGATCAAGGCGTATCGGGCGAAGCCGGCCGCCGGATTCGACTTCGGCGCCGCGGCGGCCGCCTTCTTCCAGCCGGCCACCGTCGGCGGCTGGACGCAGCTCGTCGCCGTCGTCGTGGTCGGGATCCTCGGCGGGCTCGGCACAGCGGCCCTGTTCACCGCGCGCCACGGCGGCCAGGCCCCGGACGGCGGGCAGGACGGGCCTCTCGACCGATGAGGTCGTCGCGACCCGGGATGACCCGGATCGCCGAGTGGATCGTCGTCGCCGCGGTCCTGGCGTACTCCTTCCTGCGCGGCCTGGAGCGCGTGCCGTTCCACCCGGACGAGAGCCTCTGGATCGCCTGCAGCCTCTACTTCGAAGCGGCGGTCGACCAGGACTTCGTTCCGCCGGAGTGGTTCCGGGAGAGCGCCCGCGGGGCGGCGCCGGCTCTCCCGGACCGCGGGGAGGGAGGGGCCGGCGAGACCTGGACCTCCCGGCTCACCTGGGGTCACCCCTACTTCTCGCTGGACCAGCCTCCCGTGGCCCGATACCTGATCGCGATCGGCAGGCGGCTGCACGGCACCACGACCGCGGACCTCAACCGCCCCTGGAAGTACGACCTGGGTCCGGACGAGAACGCTCGCCTCGGGAACATGCCGTCCCCCGGTCTCCTGAGAGCGGCGCGCCGGTCCACGGCCGTGCTCGGTGCCGCCAGCGGGCTCGTCCTCTACGGCCTGGTGCGACAGGGCGCCGGGAGGATCGCCGGCATCCTCTTCGTCTTCCTCTTCCCGGCGTCCGACTACCTCCTGGTCCACCTGCGCCGCGCGATGGGAGACTCCGCCCTTCTCTTCTTCACCTGCCTGGCGATGTGGGCGGGAACGAGGGCCCTGCGGGCCCGGGACGAGACCCCGGAGGGCGCCTCCGGCGGGGGTGCCCTCCGCGCACTCGTCTGGCTCGCGGCGATGGGGGTCGCCGCGGGGCTGGCCGGCGGGTCGAAGCTGAA
>CAZNSS010000740.1:0-2292 GCA_964575465.1 uncultured Holophagales bacterium
GGTCGGAGCGGTCCGACCAGGGCCCGTGGGCCATCCACGCGCCCCAGGCGACCCACGCGGGGACCGCCGCCAGGCACGCGAAGCCGAGAGCGCGCCGGACCCGGCCCGACTCCTGGCGGGGCGGGCGGGAAGCCCGGCGGACGGCGACGACGTGTAGGAGAGGTACGAGGACGAGCGCCGCGACGAACGCAGGAGAGAGGAAGCTCCCGATCGAGGAGGACATGCTCTTCATGTCCCCCGCGAGGTAGAGGAGCGGGTAGGTGAGGGGCGAGCGGAGGAAGGCGAACAGCTGGACGCTCGCGACGGCGAAGAGGACGCTGAAGGCGCTCAGGGCGAGGAGCCCGATCCCGAGCCACCGCCGGAGCATCGGCCGGTGGCGGGCGAGCCGGAGGAGGACGAAGGAGACGAGCCCGAAGGCGGCGGCGAACCCGACGTCCGCGTGCGCCGAGACCCCGACGTCCTTCAGCCAGTCGGGCCACCCGGCCCAGCGGAGCCCGGGCCAGGTCCAGTGGAACGCCTTGGCGGCGACCAGCGGCACCGCCAGCCACGTCGCGAGGGCGGCGGGCGTCGGGACGATGCGGTCTGGCGGGGCGCCGGGCTCAATCGCCACGGAGCGCCCTCGCGGCCGCCGGGAGCTCCCGGAACGAGATCAGGCGGATTCCTTCGCTCTCGAGGAACGCGGGGAGGCGCGGGTCGGTCAGGGTCGCCAGCTCGAGCTCCCGGTCCCGGTGGTAGACGGCCTCGAGCGCCGGGTCGAAGTACCCGGGGTGGACGCAGAACTCGTAGATCCCCTCGGAGAGCTCTTCGTGGAGGATCCGCTGGAGCGCGGCGAGGCTCACCTTCTCGGGGGCGGAGACCCCGTACTCCCACTGCGCGTAGAAGCCCCCCTTGTAGACGACGGGGGGGCGGTCGCGCAGCGGCAGCCCCTCGGCGTCGGCGAGCTCCTCGAAGAGGACCTTCCGCATCGGATGGCGGTGGACGTGCTGGTGCGCGTCGAGGTGCGTCGGCTTCCCGCCCACGAGCTCGAGGAAGCGCCGGTACTGGTCGTGGAGCTCGCGCCGGCAGGCGTCCCGGTCGTCGAGGTCGACGAGCCGCTGCGCCTCGTTCGTGAAGTTCACGTGGAGGCCGACGGCGAGGCGCGGGAGCTCGCGCGCGAGGCGGACCGCCTCGGCGGTGGCCGGAGCGTTGACGATCAGCGTCGCGGAGGTGACGACGCCGCGCTCGTGCGCCTCGACGATCCCCCGGTTGATCCCGCGGCTGTAGCCGAAGTCGTCGGCGTTGAAGAGGACGTACTTCCGCCCCGTCACAGCCCGATCTCCCCGAGGAGCCTCCGGCAGACCGCCGTCGCCTCGAGCGTTTCCCCGGCCACCGCCCGCGCGGCGCGGCACGCCTTCGGGTAGTCGCTCTCGATCACGTCGACGGCCGCGATCACGTCCTCGAACGTGCGGAAGGCGAAGAGCCCCTCGCCTGAGGGGAGGAACTTCTCGAACCCCGTGCTCTGCGCGATGACCGGCTTGCCGGAGGCGAGGTAGCAGGCGTCGCGCTCGCTGAACCAGCCGCTCCGGAGTCTCACGTTCTGGTCCTTGGCGACGGTCCACTCGGCGCGCGACCGCTGGAAGAAGCCCTGGTAGCCGAACGGGTCGAGCGACATCGCGAGCGGGCTCGAGAGCGTCCAGCCGTTCTCCGCCAGGAGCGCCCGGTCCGCCGGGTCGTCCACGTTGAGGCAGAGCTCGAAGCGCGCCCGCGGGCACCGGCGCGGCAGGTCGACGAACTTCAGGAACTCGTGGTGCTTGCTCCAGGTGTACGTCTCTCCATTCCAGACGACGTCGTTCCCCTTCTGCTTCCAGTTCCCGATCGTCGTGTAGCGGGGAGCCGCGGGGTCGAACGCGACGGGCCAGAGGTCGAGGTCGACGGGCTGCCGGGTCCTGATGTAGCGGCGGCCGTCCATCGGCACGCCGCAGTCCGGCTCCCCGTAGTTCTCGCCGTAGGTCGCGACGAGGTGGTGCGCCGCGAGGACGTCGCGGGTCTTCTGCTTCCCGGCCGCGAGCTCGAGCTGGTTCGTCACCGGGTCGGTCTCGACGTAGACGCGGAGGCGGGCCCGGAGGTGGTCCTCGTTGAGGACGGTCGCGCCGCAGACGTTCAGGAGGACGTCGCAGTCGCGGTAGAGCTCCACGAGGCGCTCGCGCGAGAGGCCGAAGCAGGCGTCGGGGCCGCGGTAGAGCGCCCGGTACGCCCATCGGTCGCCGAGGCCGATGCGCGAGAGGACCCGCTCGAGGTAGGAGGCCGCATGGG
>CAZNSS010000741.1:0-2290 GCA_964575465.1 uncultured Holophagales bacterium
ATCGAGACCTCGCCGAAGAAGGCCCCTTCGTACATCTCGCGGACCTTGTGGTAGTGGCCGTCGGGGTCCTTCACGAAGGCCTTCACCGTCCCGGTCGTCAGGACGAAGAGGGAGTCGCCGGGCGCTCCCTCGGCGACGATGACGTCGCCGGCCTCGTAGGTGAGGAGCTCGAGGCCCTTGATGACCTCGACGAGCTCCTCGCTCGAGAAGTCGCTGAAGAGCGGGCTCGCGACCATGCCCTGCGCCGCCTCCTCGCCGATCGGATGGAGGCTCCGCGGCGCCGTCTCCGAGGCGCTCTCGGGCGGGGCGGCCTCGTCCGCGTCGAAGTCGACGACGAACCGGGACGGGTCGGACTCCTCCGGGGTCGCGGCGGGCGTGGGGGGAGGAGGGGGCGTCGGGGCGGTCTCGAGCTCGACGCGGCGGCGCATCGCGCCGGCACGGATGTTGTACCGGAGGGAGGACTCCGCTTCCTTCACCTTCACGAGGGAGGCGAGCTTCTCCTCGACCTTCGTCAGCGAGGGGTCGAGCCGCTGGACCTTCTTGAGGACGGCGATGGCCTTCCCGACGAAACCGGAGGAAGCGTACTCGTCGGCGAGCCTCCAGAGGAGCTCGACCGCCTCCATCGTCTTGCCGTCCTGGGCGAGGACGTCGGCGAGCTGCTGCCGCACGGAGGCATTCGCCGGTTCCTTCGCGAGCTGTCCGCGGAGGACCTTGGCGGCGCGGGAGAAGTTGCGTTTCGCGATGAGCTCGGCGACGTCATCGCCGCCGGAAAGCCAGGCAAAAGCCATCGGGGCACGCTCCGAACGTGACGGTAGGGCAGGCTCCGGGTGCTGTCAAGAAAGAGCGGAGCTACACTAGGCGCCCCCGCCGGGGCGGGGCCTGACGAGACATCGATGCCGAAGATCCTGGTCGTCGACGACGACGAGATGAACCGAGACATGCTCTCGCGCCGCCTGCTCCGGAAGGGGTACGAGGTCGTGCTCGCGGTGAACGGCGCGGAGGCGATCGAGAAGGCCGGCCAGGACCGCCCTGAGCTGATCCTGATGGACCTGTCGATGCCCGTCCTCGACGGCTACGAGGCGACGCGGCGCCTGAAGGCGGAAGCGGGGACGGCGGGCATCCCGATCATCGGGCTCTCGGCGCACGCGATGGTGGGGGACCGGGAGAAGGCGCTCGCCGCCGGGTGCGACGACTACGACACCAAGCCGGTCGAGCTGCCCCGGCTCCTCGGCAAGGTCGAGGCCTTCCTCGCTCCCGGCTGACCCTGGTCGCCTTCGGGGACGTCAGCGGCTCCCGGCGACGACCGCTTCCAGGAAGGACCGGATCTCGGGGGGGACCGACGTGAAACGGAGCCCGAAGCCCTTCGAGGTGTACTTCGGCGGCGTCACCTTGCCGTAGAGCTCGCCGGGGATCGCGCTCCCGTCGCGCGCCAGGAAGCGGAGCCTGAGGTTCCGGTACGGGTCCGGGCGCTCGCGTGTCTCGACCTCGGCCTCCTTCATCGACAGCCTCACGAGGAGACCCTCGGACTCGGGGCCGTCGACGCGCTTGCCGGAGATCGTCGCGAAACGGACCGGGAGGGGCCCGCTCAGAGTCACGAGAGTCTCCTCGCGGGCGGGGAGGAAGAGCCGGTAGTCGCCGCCGACGCCGCGCACGTCCCAGGCGGAGACGGGCTTCTCGAAGCCCTTCATCTGGACGACGACCTCGTTCCCGACGGTGAGGTCGGCGCCCCCCTCGCGGCGGGTGCGGTCGCTGACGAGGATCTGCCCGCCCACCGTGTACGACTCGATCCGGGCGGTCAGGTTCACGGGGCTCCCGACGACGCCGTACTTCGCCCTCTTGTCGGAGCCGATGTTCCCGACGACGACCTCTCCCGTGTGGACGGCGATCCCCATCTCGACGACGGGAAGGCCCTCGCGCCGGTTGAAGTCGTTCACGCGCTCCATGGCGCGCTGCATCTCGACGGCGCAGGCGACCGCGCGGACGGCGTCGTCCTCGCGCTGGACCGGAGCGCCGAAGATGGCGAGGATGGCGTCGCCGATGAACTCGTCGATCGTCCCCTGGAACGAGAGAAGGACGTCGACCATCGTCCCGAGGTAGTTGTTCAGGAGCCTGACGACGCGGTCGGGGGGGATCCGGTCCGCGACCTGCGTGAAACCCCTCAGGTCGGACATGAGGAGCGTCACCTTGCGCGTCTCGCCCCCGAGCTTGAGCCCTTCCGGCGTCTGCAGGAGCCTCTCGACGACCTCGTTCGAGAGGTACCGGCCGAACGTCTCGAAGATGAAGCGGTTCC
>CAZNSS010000742.1:0-2289 GCA_964575465.1 uncultured Holophagales bacterium
CGCGGCGGGAGACGCCGCGTCGCCGGAGGCGGCGGGCGGGGCCGCGGGCTTGCCGTCGAGGTCCGAGACGATGCGACGGGCGATCGCCTCGATCTCGGCGTCCGTCAGGCGTGCGGCCATCTCACTTCCTGTACTTCACGGCGCCGCCGACGTCCCAGGAGTCGACGATCGCCATGACGACGGCGTCGACCGGGCGCTTGTCGGTGGCGACCGTCTGCCGCGCGGAGCTCCCGGCGGCGATGAGGACCACCTCGCCCGGGCCGGCGCCGACGGCGTCGGCCGCGACGAGGACCGTCGCCCCCTCGCGGGCCTCCTCGTCCACCGGGCGGACGAGGAGGAGCTTGAGCCCCGAGAGGCTCTCCTCCTTGCGCGTCGCGACGACGCTCCCGACGACCTTCGCCAGCTGCATGGCGCGCTCGTGCGCCCGGGGCGCTACTTCGCCTCGGCGGCGGGCTTGCGGCCCAGCGGGAGGACGGCGTCGACGTTCGCGTGCGGGCGGGCGATGACGTGGACGGCGACCATCTCGCCGACGCGCCCGCCGGCGACCTGCGCCGCGTCGCACGCGGCCTTCACGGCCGCGACGTCGCCGCGGACGATGACGGTGACGTAGCCGCCGCCCGTCTTCTCGTAGGAGACCAGCTCCACCTTGGCGGCCTTCACGGCGGCGTCGGCGGCCTCGACGACCGCGGGGAAGGACCTCGTCTCGATCATCCCGAGGGCTTCGGTCATGGCTCTTTCCTCTCCTCGGATCGTCGCACGGCGCCGACCCGTCGCGTTACCGCGTCTGGTTCCGTTGTCGTTTCCGCGCTACTCCCGGCCGCGCTTCGGCGTGCGGCCGGAGATCGTCTTCAGGGCTTCCTCGGCGGCGCGCCAGGCGACGTCGACGTCCTTCTCCTCGCCCCCGAGGTAGACGCGCCCGAAGCTCCCGAACGCCCTCACCTCGAGGATCTTGATGTTCGCCGCCTTCTCCGCCTCGTTCGCGGCGATCGCCGCGTAGCCGGCCGGCGCGCACTCGAGGACGTAGAGCGTCTCGCCCGGCACGATCATGTCGCCGTGCCGCGTCCGGTTGATGAGCTGGGTGTGGTAGTCGGAGATGTTCCGGATGACCTGGCTCGAGGTGATCTCGGGCTTGATCCGGTCCGCCTCGTTCAGGTCGAGCGCCGCGAGGATCGCCGCTCCCGCCTGCCGCACGTCGGCCTGCGAGTCGGAGTGGACCTCGAGCATCCCGTAGAGCCGCTCGATGATCATCATGCCGGGCTTGACGTCCGTCGCCTTCAGGGCGACGTCGGTCACCTTCATGATGTCCATCCCGGGCGCCACCTCCACGAAGAGCGACGCCTGCCCCGGCACGGGCAGGAACCCCTGCGCCACGGTGCCGAGGAACGAGGCGAACTGCGGCTGGAGGCTGTCGATGAAGCAGTAGCAGCGGAGCTCTCCCATCCCTCTCCTCACTTCCCCGCGGCCGCGCGGGCCTCTTCCAGGATCTTCACGCTGGACGAGGCGCCGACGCGCGTCGCCCCGGCCTTCACCATCTTCAGGAGGTCGGCGTAGGTCCGCACGCCCCCCGAGGCCTTCACGCCGAGCTTCTTCGGCGCGACGGTGCGGGCCATGAGGGCGATGTCCTCGGCGGTCGCCCCGCCCGAGGAGAAGCCGGTCGACGTCTTGACGTAGTCGGCGCCCGCCTTCATCGAGAGCTCGCAGGCCCTCACCTTCTCCTCGTCGGTGAGGAGCGCCGTCTCGAGGATCACCTTCGAGAGGGCCCGGCCGTCCTTGCACGCCTCGACGACGCCGCGGATGTCGCGGAGGACGAGGGCGTCGTCCTTCCCCTTCAGGGCGCCGACGTTGATGACCATGTCGACTTCCTGCGCCCCCTCGCGGATCGCCTTCCTCGCCTCGAGGAGCTTGATCTGCGAGTCCTGGGCGCCCAGCGGGAAGCCGACGACGCAGCAGACCTTGACGGTCGACCCCTTGAGGAGCTTCTTCACCTGCGGGACGAAGACCGGGTTCACGCAGACCGAGAAGAAGGCGTGCTGGCGGGCCTCGGCGCAGAGCTTCTCGACGTCGGCCGCGGTCGCGTCGGGCTTGAGGAGCGTGTGGTCGATGAGCCTGGCGACCTCTTCGACGGAGAGGGCCCGCGCGGCGGCGGGCGCCGCCCCGCCCTTACCGAGCATCTCCTTCACCTTCGCCGCGATCCGTTCTACGTCCTCCGCGGACAGCTCCGTCATCCCTCTCTCCTTCTCCATCTCGCGGATCATCGCGACGCGCTTGACGTGCCTCTCGGCGGTGCAC
>CAZNSS010000743.1:0-2282 GCA_964575465.1 uncultured Holophagales bacterium
TCGTCATGCTCCACTTCCACATCGGCTCGCAGATCACCGACATCCGGAAGATCAAGGACGCCATCCGCGAGGCGGGGCGCGTCTACGCGAAGCTCGCCCGCTCGGGCGTCGAGATCTCGTACCTGAACCTCGGCGGGGGCCTCGGCGTCGACTACGACGGCAGCAAGACCTCCTTCGACTCCTCGATGAACTACACCGTCCAGGAGTACGCGAACGACGTCGTCTACAACATCAAGTCGATCTGCGAGGACGAGAAGGTCCCCGTGCCGACGCTCGTGACCGAGTCGGGGCGCGCGGTGACGGCGTACCATTCGGTCCTCGTCTCGAACGTCCTCGACGTGGCCGACAAGATCGAGCAGGACAAGACCGTCACGCTGAACGGGGACGAGAACCACGTCGTCCGCGAGCTCTACGACGTCTTCAAGGGCGTGACGGCGAAGAACGTGCGCGAGAGCTACCACGACGCCCTCCAGTACAAGGAGGAGCTCTTCACCCTCTTCAACCTCGGCTACGTCTCGCTCGAGGACCGCTCGAAGGGGGAAATCCTCTTCTGGGACGCCTGCGACCGGATCCGGCGGCACCTGAAGGGGATGAAGGAGATCCCCGAGGAGTTCGAGGACCTCGAGCGCGAGCTCGCCGACAAGTACGTCCTCAACTTCTCCGTCTTCCAGTCCGTCCCCGATTCGTGGGCGATCGACCAGCTCTTCCCGATCCTCCCGATCCACCGGCTTCGCGAGAAGCCGGGCGAGATCGCGACGCTCGCCGACATCACCTGCGACTCGGACGGGAAGATCGAGAAGTTCATCGACCTGCGCGACATCAAGGAGTTCCTCCCGCTCCACTCCTTCAAGCGCTCCCAGCCCTACTACCTCGCCGTCTGCCTCGTCGGGGCCTACCAGGACGTCCTCGGCGACCTCCACAACCTCTTCGGGGAGGCGCACGAGGTCCTCGTGGCCGTCGACGAGGAGAACCGGACGCGGATCCTCGACCTCCTCCCGGGCGAGACGTGCGAGCGGGTCCTCTCGTACATGAACTACGAGCGGGCCGAGATCCTCGAGGGGGTGTGGAAGCAGCTCCGGAAAGCCGTCGACAAGGACCGCGTGCGGGAGTCCGAGGCGAAGTCGATCGCGAAGGACTTCGAGGTCGCCCTCTCGCACTACACCTACCTCGAGGAGTAGCTCCCTCCTCCCCCGGGCGGCGCGGTGGCGGGGCCGCCCTCGCCGGCGTACGCTTCCGTCACCGTGGAAAGCCTGACCCCGCCCTACCTGCTCCTGGCGGCGCCGATCCTCTCGGATCCGAACTTCGAGCGGGCGGTCGTCCTGATGGGGCACCACTCCGAGGAGGGGGCGGTCGGCTGGATCGTGAACCGGCTCGTCGAGGGGGGCGCAAAGGCGCTGCTGCCCGAGGAAGTCTCCCGGACCATGGATCCCGACACGCCCTTGCGGATCGGCGGGCCGGTCGCCACGCCCGGGCTCATCGTCGTCCACCGGGAGACGATCGCCGGGATCGAGTCGATCTCGATGGCCCCCGGCCTCGTCGTCTCGGCGACGCCCGAGGTGCTGCCGCGCGTCTTCGCCGCGGCCACCGGGACGGGGCCGGCCGAGGGGCTCCTCCTGTTCGGCTACTCGGGGTGGGGACCGGGGCAGCTCGAGCACGAGATGGAGGAGGGCTCCTGGCTCGTCCTCCCCTACGACCCCGCCTTCGCCTTCCCCGCCGACGTCTCCGGCCTCTGGGAGAGGGCCCTCGCCGAGCTCGGCGTCAGCCCCGCGCGCGTCTCGACGCCCCCGAGCGGCGTGAACTAGCTTCGCGCCACGGGGGTCTGGTCTGCGCTCTACACTCTGCTCCGCACAGAGTGTAGAGCGCAGACCAGACCCCGCTTCCGGAAGACCCCGCGGCTAGACGTAGTCCTTGGCCCAGCCGCGGGCATCCTTGTTCGCGAGGACGTGGAAGCGGCGGAGCTTCTTCAGCGCGAGCGAGGAGAGGCTGCCGAGCGGGAGGTAGACGATCCGCTTGCCGAGGCTCGCGGCGAAGCGCTTGAAGAGCGGGCGCGGCGGCTTCGGGGCGGCGTAGACGACGCGCGGCTCGCGGGCGTAGTCGAGGGCGGCGAGAAGGAGGACCTCGGGCGCGGAGAACGGGCCGCGGTAGTCGGGGTCTCGCCAGACGTCGAAGAGACGGCCCGGCGGCATCGTCATCAGGAAGCCGCCGTAGGTGCACTCGGAGATCCCGGGGCCGACGACCTTCTCGCCGAGGGGCGTGGCGTAGAAGGCCATGTCGCTCTCCTG
>CAZNSS010000744.1:0-2282 GCA_964575465.1 uncultured Holophagales bacterium
GCGGAGCCTCGAGGAGGGGTACTTCGTCGCGATCCAGGGGGACCGCGACTACGCCCGGACGGGACGGGAGCTGCCGTTCCTCGGCCGGAGCGTCTCGTTCCCGGTCGGGCCGTTCCGGCTCGCGGCGGCGGCGGGAGTGCCGCTCCTGCCGGTCTTCGTCCTCCGCGAGAAGGACGGGACCTACCGGACCGTCGTCGAGCCGCCGATCCGGGTCGAGGCCGCCTCCCGCGGGGAACGCGACGAGGCCGAGCGGGTGGCGATGACCGAGTTCGTCTCGATCCTCGAGCGGACGCTCCGCGGGTACGGCGAGCAGTGGTACATGTTCAGCCGCTTCTGGGAGCCGCCCGTCTGAGCGTTCCCGGCCGCGGGAACGCGGCTTGCTAGACTGCGCCCCCGCCGGCGGACGCTGCCGGAACGGCCCTCATCGACACGTGAAGATCGTCCTCGCCATCGACCCCGGGCAGCCGGTTGACGCCTACCGGGACGCCCTCCTCGCCGCCGGGGCCCTCCCGGGAGAGGTGGAGGTCGTCCGGCCGGGGGAACCTCTTCCCGGGGAGTTCGACGGCCTCCTGCTGTCGGGAGGGGTCGACGTCGACCCGGCCCGCTACGGGGAGGCGCCCTGGAACGCCACCGTCGAGACGAACGAGGGACGCGACGCGCTCGACTTCGAGCTCTTTTCCCGGGCCGAGCGGATCGGCGCGGCCGTCCTCGGGATCTGCCGGGGGCTCCAGGTCGTCAACGTCGCGCACGGCGGGACTCTCTGGCAGGACCTCCCGACCCAGCGCCCGCGAGGCGTCCCGCACTCCTTCCCCCGGCGGGACGGGCACGACCCGGCCCACCCCGCGCACACCGTTCGCGCGGCCCTCGGCGCCGCGACCGGCCTCCCGCTCGCGGCGACCCTCGCCGCGGCGGAGGGCCTCCGCGTGAATTCCCGCCACCACCAGGCGGTGAAGGACCTCGCCCCGGGCCTCGTGCCGCTCGTCGCCTCGCCCGACGACCTCGTCGAGGCGTTCGCCCGGGAAGCGGGGCCATTCCTCGCGGCCGTTCAGTGGCATCCCGAGAACCTCGTCCATCGGGCCGACCAGAAGGCCCTCTTCACAGAGTTCCTCGTCGCGGCGCGCGAGCGCGCCTCGCGCGCCGCCGAGGCTCCGGAGACCGCATGAAGACTCCTCCCGTCGTCCTCGCCGCGACCCTCGCCTTCGCCGCGTGCGCCGGAACCGCTTTCGGCCAGGCGCCCGCGTCGACGCCGCCGCCCCTGCCCAAGGACGTGCCGGCGTTCGAGGTCGCGCAGTACAACTCCTTCACCTGGTACGGGCGCTTCGGCTACACCAACTGCGCGTTCATCGACATGGGCGACGGCGTCCTCGTGATCGACACGGGCTGGACGAAGCAGGACGCCGAGAACCTCAAGGCCCAGATCAAGGAGAAGACGAAGGGAAAGCCCGTCCGCTGGATCGTGATGACGCAGACGGATCTCGACTCGAACGGCGGGATCGACGCGTTCCTCCCGACCGACGCGACGATCTTCGTCCACGCCCGGGCCGCCGACGTCCTGTCGACCGGCCCGTTCCGCGTCGCCCCCGGACAGAAGCGCCCGACGGTCGTCGGAGTCACGGACCAGCTCGTCGTGCACGCGGGAGAGCGCCGGGTGGAGCTCATCGCCGCGCCCGGTCCGGCCCACTCGGCGTTCGACCTCGTCGTCCTCTGCAACGACAACGGACTCGCGTTCGTGGGGGACCTCGTGACACCGGGCCGCTGCCCGAACCTCCTCGGTCCGTCGGTGGACCCCACCGGCTGGACGGAGATGCTCGGCCGGATCCGGAAGCTGAGCCCCGAGGGTCTCGTGGCGACGCGGGGCGAGCCGACGAAGCTGGTGTTCCAGGAGCTCGAGGCGACCCGGCTCTACCTCGACCGGGTGATCCGGTTCCTGGCGGAGCAGAAGGTGAAGAGCGCGCCGGAGGCCCGCGTGGCGGCGGAGCTCTCGCTCATGAAGCTCGGCGACTACTGCTCCCCCAGCAGCGACAACGCCAACGTCCTCGCGCTCTACCGGCGGATGCGGCCCGACGGGACGTTCGGTCCGGCGACGCCGGCCGCCCCTGGCGCGAAGCCCGCGGCCGTACCGGCTCCCGCCCCTCGCTGAGGTTCCGGGCTCCCCGAAAACGAGAATCCCGGCCGGTTGATCATGCCGGCCGGGACGGGAACAGGAGGGCGACGGGTCCTCCGAACTCGCAGTCGCCCTCTTCCTTTTGAGCCGCGTCCGCGGCCCGTCTTTCCTTCGCGGG
>CAZNSS010000745.1:0-2279 GCA_964575465.1 uncultured Holophagales bacterium
AAGCGGCGGGTCGAGAGGAGGAGGCCGGGGAGGGCGATCATCGCGTCGCGCCCCCAGTCGGTGAACCAGGGGTAGCCGGCGATGATCGTCCAGCCCTCGCCGCGCCTCACGACGAAACGGTCCGCCGCGCTCCTGAGGAGCCTGAGGAGACGCCGGTCGGAGCCGGCCCCTTCGATCCGCCGGCGCCTCTTCTCCTCGGCGGCCCTCAGGTCGGGAGCGTCGGCGGCGCTCCTGCCGCCGAGCGTCGCGACGAGCGTCGCCTCCGGGCGCGCCGCGAGGTCCCAGGTGAAGCTGACGGGGGAGAAGAGGTCCTCGGTGAACTCGAAGCCGCGCTCGCGGTCGAGGTCGTACTCGAGCCCCCGGTACCAGAAGAACGTCTCGGAGAGGCTCTCCGCGTCGTGGGCGAGGCGGAGCTCGGGGAGCCCGGGGGCGGGGTGGAGGCGGACGGCCCCCTCCTCGCGGACGACCGCCGGATCGCACGGCGTCTCGGGCCCCCGGAGGTCGTGGTGCCCGCGGTAGGCGAGGAGCGGGCGCACCTCGAGGCGGACCGGTCTCTCAGGCGCGGAGAGGACCTCCCACGTCACGACGGCGGTCTCCTCCCCGTGGACGAGGAAGAACGTCCGCTTCAGGCGGACGCCTCCCGCCTCGTACTCCCACGCGGGGAGCGGGTCGGCGCGGAAGGAGCGGAGGAGCAGGTCGCCGCGCGGGTAGAGGCGGCCGCCGTAGCGGTTCACGGAGAGGTCGAACCGCTCCTCGCCGACGACGAGGGTCTCCTCGAGCCGGCCGAGGAGGACGCTGCGGCCGGTGGGGGGCGTCGTCGCCGCCACGAGGAGGCCGTGGTAGCGGCGCCCGTTCCTGCCGCTGACGGTCGACATGGCGAAGCCGCCGAGACCGTTCGTCTCGAGCCACTCGGCGTCAGGGAGGAGGGGGAGTCCGTTCATGGCGTGCGGCGTCGCTCGACACGGTACAACGGGTCGGCCGGGGAACGCACCCTCAGCGGACCCAGACGGTCGTCCGGAAGGTCTTCTCCGGCGGTGCCTTCCGGGAGGTCGCGTAGGACGCGACGAGGTCCGTCACCCCGGACCGGCGCGCGTCGAACGCGATCCGGACTCTCTTCCCGTCCGGCTGCTCCTCGGCGGGGCCTTTCCGGACGAGGATCTTCTCGTCGACCTCCACGACGTACCACTTCGCCGCCGAGCCGGGCTCGACGGCGAGCTCGAGGAGGAGCTCGTCGCCCCTGCTGGTCTCCAGGGTCCTGCCGGCCGAAGCGTCCGTGGCGAGCCAGACGTTCCGCCCTTCCCACGGGCACTTGCAGCTACTGGCGAGAAGCCCGAAGGCGATCGCGGTGAAGGCGAGGAGCCGTCTCATGGTCCGGAGTCTAGGCGGCCCGGCGACGTCGCGCAGCCCCCGCGCGCCGGCGGCCCGGGAAGAGGAGAATCCCCCGGGTGGCGACCGCGATCGACACCGCCCGCCTCCTCGCGGCGATCCGGGAGGGCTACGTCCTCGACTGGGACGGCGTCCACGGCGCCGGGCACTGGGCGCGGGTCCGGGAGAACGGGCTGAGGCTCGCCGACCGGACCGGCGCCCGGGCCGACGTCGTCGAGCTCTTCGCCTTCCTCCACGACTCGCGTCGCCGGAACGAGTGGATCGACGACGGGCACGGGGCCCGCGGCGCCTCCCTCGCCCTCGAGCTCCGGGGCGACGCCTTCGACCTCGACGAGGCGGGGATGGCGCTTCTCCTCGAGGCGTGCTCGGCCCACACCGACGGCGTCGTGACGCCGGACCCGACGCTCGGGACCTGCTGGGACGCGGACCGTCTGGACCTCCCCCGGTGCGGCATCGCGCCCCGGCCCGAGCGCCTCTGCACCGATGCCGCGCGTGACCCGGCCGTCCTCGAGTGGGCGCGGCGAAGGGCCGTGCGCCCCCCGCCGCGCTATCGTGGGTGACGATGAACTCGCCCTCGCGCTTCTCCCGCCGCCACCGCGTCGTCGCGGGCGACCCGCCCGGGGCCGCCGAGCTCCTCGCGAAGGTGACCGGGCTCTCCAAGGGGGTCGTCAAGGACGCCATGCGGAAGGGAGCGGTCTGGGTCAGCCGCTCGGGGCGCTCGCCCAACAGGTCCCGGCGCGAGACGGCGACGGTGAGACCGGGGGACGTCGTCGAGCTCCACTACGACCCCGAGCTCCTCGCGCTCCGCCCGCCCGAGGCGAAGCTCGTCCGTGACGCCGTCCGCTGGTCGGCGTGGGCCAAGCCGGCGGGCCTCCTCTCGCAGGGGACGGAGT
>CAZNSS010000746.1:0-2279 GCA_964575465.1 uncultured Holophagales bacterium
AGGATCACTTCGGTAGCCGCTGTCCCGGGAACCGAAGCGGACATCGACAGGGCCGACAGGAGAAGGCCCGCGCCCGAGGCAGGCCAGACCCTCATCGGAACCGCAGGACCGTCGCGCGGGAGTCCATCGAAAGCGCCGTGAAGCTGTCGAGGAACGGCTCGAGGAGAGCAACGACGTCGTCGCCCTTCTTACCGGCGAGGGTGACGTCGATGTCCTCCGCCTTCGCCTCTCCCCGAAAACGAGTCGACACTCCAAGGCCCGCCGCACGGAGCGCGTCCTTCAAGCCTCGCGTCGCCGCCGGGCTCGTCACGTTTTCAATCCGAATCGAGTACGTCTTCTCGGCCACTACAGCGTCCCGGGCGTCCGCGCGCTCCAGCTGCCGCACGGCACGAGTCACCTCCCGGGGAAGAACGTCGTCGACCTTCCGAAGGGCCAGCTCGGTAGCGACCGTTCTCGCGAGGTCGTCCGACGCCTGCTCCCCGGAGTCCGCCGCAACGACCTTGTCGGGCAGCAGCAGCTCCCCATCTCCGAGACGCACGATCCGGTAGACGACCTGCGCCGTGAACCGGGACGTGCCACCCGGCACCGGCGTGAACCGGTTGAGCGCCACTGCGACGTAGTCCTCCCGTCGAACCTCCGGCCGGGCCCTCATCTCGCCGAGCACAGCGTGGTAGAGCTCGTCCTCGTCCGCGAAGGTCTTACCCATAAGGGGCACGTCCGCGAAGGCCGTCACGAAGCCTGACCCCTTCAGGATCTCGCCCAGCTTCCCCCGAACCTCGTTCGAACTCCCGGCGCCCTTCTTCGTCGGATCGGCATAGACGACGAGTTTGTGGAACTTCGTGCTCGTGTCCCGGAACTCGTCGGACGAGGTTGCCGAGTTCCGACTCGCCGACGAGGCGGCACTCGCGCGAGCGTCTATCGCAACCGCCTCCGACCGCTTCCAGTTGGCTGAGCCGGCCTCGGAGGCTTTGGCATCGATCGAGGCGGAGCTGGACTCCCTGGCCCTGGCGTCGATCGAGGCCGAGCTGAGCTCCTTTGCCCTCGCGCTCAAGAAGGCGTCGTCTGCCGCCGCCTTGATCGCCGCCTCCGAGGACGAAGAAGCCTTCCCTTTCACCGACGCATCCGAGGACGAAGAGGCCTTCCCTTTCACCGACACATCCGACTTGACCTGAACGGAGCCCTGGTCCGAGCTTGACGCGCTCGCCTGCACCGATTCCGCGCTGGCCTTCGCCTGAGAGCTCGCGTTCTTCGAGGTCTTCTTGTCGTGCTGGACGTTGTTGCGGTCGTCCGTGACTTCCTCGCGGAGCACGATCGGAGCCTGCCGGTCGGGATCCTGGCCGTCGACCGTGTACGTGAGGACGTAGACGCGGAAGCGCCCTTCGACACCTTCCGTCAGCGAGAGGCCGAGGACGTCGCGGAGATAGTCGCGAAGTGCCTGCCCGTCGACCCGGAGAACGACATCCACCCTCGCCATGCCGTTCGCAACGTCCGCACGGCGGACCTCCGTATCCCTTACCAGGGAGGCTGCCTGCCCCGCCACCTTTCCGATCACGTCGGCGGCTCGTGAACCCAGCCGCTCCCGTGTTCCGTAGACGGTCGCCACGGCCACTTCGAGCCCGTTGCGGACAGCCACGGCCTCCGCGGCGTCCAGGGCAGCGCGGTTCGCCGCGGGAGCATCCTTCTTCGAAGCTGCCGCAACGGGCACTTCTCCTGTGCCGGCGACCGTAAGAATTTCGGCACGCAGGTTCGCTGCGCCCAGAAATGCCAAGCAAAGAGCTGTTGCCCAGAGGCCGGCACCAGAGCGACCACGAACGAAAGGAGATCGCTGCGGAGCCGCCGCATCGCAGACGTACCGTTCACGAGACAGGTGAAACATGGGACCCCTCCGCGATTAAGGACGAGAGAACGTCGAAGCACCCTGGCCGGAAGGTCTTCGTCGAACGACAGTATAGCGGCGCAACGGTGCACTCTCAGCGCTTGCCGTCTTTCGACACTCGTTGCGATGCGTTCTCCACAATTACAAGACGAGTCGGTTGCAATTCAACGAAGCGACCCCGCTGGCTTCGCCGGAGCGGGCGACCAGCGCGGTCCCATGTCGCCCGCGCCCTCGATCGGCCCTTTCGGACGCCGATCCTCGTCAGAAGTGCTTCGCGAGCACCGGCAGGCTCTCGTACTCCGTTTCCGCGTCACGCCGCCTCACGAATGCGATCAGCCCCGGAAGGCGGGGAACGCACTCCTCTTCCCACTTCTTCTGGAAGTCGTCGTAGCGGAACTCGAGC
>CAZNSS010000747.1:0-2275 GCA_964575465.1 uncultured Holophagales bacterium
GTCGGCACGTCGATCGTCCAGCCGCTCGAGCGGAGGAAGGTCTTCGGAAAGCGGGGGTTCGCGATCCTCCCGAAGGGGACGACGACCTTTCCCTGCGCGGGCCAGTCGAGCGCCCCCTTGTACCTCTTGATCGACGCCACGCCCGCCGGGAGAGCCCGTCCCCGGGTCTCGAGGAGCTCCAGGAGCGCCTCGAGACGGCTCGTCTTGTCCTCGAGGACCGCCACGCTCGTCCGCTGCTCCTCGGCCGTCCTCTCGAGCCGGGCGAGGAGGGCGGCCTTCTCGGCGCGCGCCCGCTGGAGGGCCCGCTCGGCCTCGCGGGTCTCCGCGGCGACGGAGGCGATCGAGGACCGGAGCGTCGCCAGGTTCTTCTCCCTCGCGGAGAGCTCGACGAGCGATCCCTCGTACGAGTGGAGGAGCCGGGCGTCCCGGCCCGCGAGGTAGGAGAGGAGCTGGAGGCCGCGGAGGAACGAC
Source organism: uncultured Holophagales bacterium (assembly GCA_964575465.1). GTDB lineage: Bacteria > Acidobacteriota > Thermoanaerobaculia > UBA5066 > UBA5066 > UBA5066. Next base: position 472 of record CAZNSS010000747.1, read on the forward strand.
TCGCCGGAGTCGGCCGAGGCGAGCGTCTGCAGGTATCCGAGCCGCCCCATCCGGTAGAGGGCCGAGAGGCGGCGGGCGAGGTCCCCGCGGAGCGCGACGCTCTGCTTCAGGGCGTCGTCGCGGTCGGCCTGCGCCTTCGCGGCGGCCTTCTCGGCTTCGACGGCCCGGATCTCGAGGACCCGCCTCTCGGTCGTCCGGAGCTCCAGGTTCGCCTCGGCCGCGCCGAGCTGCTCCCGCGTGTCGACCGCCTTCTGGCGCGTCGTCTCGTAGCGCACCTTCAGCCCGGCGAGGCGGCGGCGGAGGGCGGCCAGCTCGCGCCGCCTGTCGGACTCCGCCATCTCGCGGGCCGGGGGCGGCGTCGCCGCCTCCTCCTGCGCCCCGGCCTCCAGAGCGAGAAGAACGAGACCGCCGAGGAGGGCGGCGCGGAGATTCAGAAGAGGGGCGCTCCGTCGAGCTTCTCGGGCGGCGAGAGCCCGAGGGCCTTGTAGATCGTCGCCGGGACGTCGGCCATGTTCGGGCGCGGCTCCTTCCGGAGGGGCCGGCTCGAGAAGAGGATGCCGGGGACGACGTCCGGGTCGACCGAGCAGTGGTCTCCAGACCAGACCTGCCGGTTCACCTCGTAGAGCTCGGGGGTGACGACGCCGAGGCTCGCCTGCCAGGAGACACGGTAGCCGTCGCTGTTCGTCACGAAGATGTCGGGGATGACGTTCGGGTCGAAGGAGCCGTACGCCTCCTCGCGGAAGTAGACGCGCTCCACGGGGCGGCGCCCGGTCGCCTCGTCGACGAGGACGGTCAGCTTCTCCTTGATCTCGCTCCGCACGGCGTCGTAGTCGGCCCCCGGCTCGACGATTCCCTTCGCCTCGCGGCCCCTGAGGTTGACGTAGATCTCGCCGAGGCCCATCGAGTAGGCCTTCGTCCGGGACCAGTCGACGTTCGGCCAGAACTCTCCCTGCCCGAAGAGCTGCTCGAGGTCGGCCTGCTTCTCGTCCCCCCCCTTCAGCGCGAGGAATCCGTGCTGGACGAGCCAGGTGTTGTAGTTGATCGAGCGGCGCCACGTCGCGAAGCCGTGGTCGGAGCAGACGAGGAGGAGGTCGTCGGGGCCCAGCTGCCCGAGGGCGTCGCCGACGATGTCGTCCATCACCACGTAGTTCCGCTCGACGGAAGGGGCGAATTTCGCCGCCTTCTCCGCGTCGTACGCCGGGTGCTCCGGGTCGAGGAAGCGCCACATGACGTGCCCGACGCGGTCGGTGAACTCGTAGACCTGGACGTAGAGCCTCACGTCCTTCTCGGCGAGGAGGCCGTCCATCATCTTCCGGTACTGCTGCGCGGTGAAGGTGACGTCGTCGAGGAACGTCGGCTCGTCGATCGTCTCCTCGCTCATCGACCAGGTGTCGATCGACCAGCCCATCGTCTTGTAGAGGCCGAACCGCTTCGCGAGGTCCTTCGCGAGGGAGCCGGGGGCGGTGATCTTCACGCCCGGGGGGAGCTTCGCCGGGTTGAAATGGATCGGCGAGAGGTAGAGCTTGATCTCCGGTGAGACGGCGGCGAGGTGGAAGCGCCCGATCCCCGAGAGCTTCACGACGGGGTTGAACGCGAAGGTGAAGGTGACCCAGGGGGACCACTCCCCCGGCTTCAGCGTGACGGGGTCGCTCCCCATCGGCTCGATCCTCAGGCTCCCGCCGTCGGGCAGGACGGTGAGCGTCATCGGCGTCCTGATGACCGGCGGCTCGCCGAAGAGCTTGTTGTAGGGGCCGAAGACCTCGGTCTGGATCGTCCCGACGTTCGACTCGAGGCGGACGAGCTC
>CAZNSS010000748.1:0-2267 GCA_964575465.1 uncultured Holophagales bacterium
CCTCCCCGAGCTCCCCGGGCCGGCCGGCGAGACCGGTTCCGCCCGTCTCGTCCGCCTGGGCGCCGCCGCGCCCGACGGCGGCATCCTCTGGCCGCTGCCGAGCGAGACGCTCTTCTGGGACGACTCCGACCCCGTCGAGCATCCCCGGGTCGACCGCCTGGACGGACGCTGGCTCCTCGGGACCGCTCCGCGCGGTCCCGCCGTCTTCCGCGGCACCTCGCGCGGGGGCCTCTTCTCGCTTCGAACGGCGATGGTCCCGCTCCGGGCCGTCAAGGACCCGGACGAGCTCGCCGAGATCCGGAAGGCCTCGGAGGCCACCGTCCTCGCCGTGCGCGACGCCCTTCCGCTCATCGTCCCCGGAACTCGCGAGGCCGACCTCGCCCGCGCGATCGACGACGGGTGCCGTCGGCACGGCGCACCCGACCAGGCATTTCCTCCCGTCGTCGCGTCGGGTCTCTCGTCCGCGTCGATTCACGGGGACGGGAACAGGGGAACGCTGCAGGCCGGGACTCTCCTCGTCCTCGACGTCGGCTGCCGGACGACCACGGGCTACACCACGGACATGACCCGGACGTTCCCGGTGGGCGGCCGCTTCACCCCGCGCCAGCGGCAGGTCGTCGAGGCCGTCCTCGCCGCGCAGGCCGAAGCGCAGAGGCGCTGCCGCCCCGGCGCCTCCCTCGGGTCCGGCCTCGTCCTCGACCAGGGAGCGCGGAACACCCTGAAGGCGCGCCTCGGCGCGGAGAACATGGGGCACTCGCTCGGGCACGGCGTGGGCCTCTTCGTCCACGACCCCCTCCCGGACGGGCCGCTCGTCCGCGGCATGGTCCTCACGCTCGAGCCGGGGACCTACCTCCCGGGCGAGCTCGGCTCGCGGATCGAGGACACGTACGAGGTCACCGGGGACGGATGCGTCGCCCTGACCGGCGGGCTCCCCGCCGACCCGGCCTCGATCGAGAAAGCGCTGGAGGCCGCCGCGCCACCAGCGGCACGAGAACCGGCGACGCCGGCGGAGTGAGGCCCGCGGACGCGGACGACCTCCGGTCCTCAGTCCTGCGTCAGCACCTTCCCGTCGAGGAACGAGTAGTGCCTCCACGCGCCGCTCATGTGCGAGCCGACGGAGGCGACGACCGTCGCGACGAGGTAGAGCTCGAGGCGCGCCTGCGGCAGCGCGTGCCCGAGGCCGAGGAGACCGAGCTTGAGAAGAGCGGCGACGCCCGCCCCCTGGTAGAGGAAGACGCCGCTCTTGACGAGGTCGATCGCGAGGAGGAGGACGCCGCTGACGGCCGTCACGACGAACGCGGCGCGGGTCTTCCCGTCGGGGATGCCGAACGCGATCCCCCCGAGGACGAGGGCCATCGCGACGATGTGGACGGTGCGGAGCGCCAGCTGCACGGTCCGGGCCCACCTCAGGCGGCGCGGCGGCCAGGGGAAGAGGAGCTCGCTCAGACGCCGATTCCCGCGAGGCGGGCGACCGTGATCCGCTCGGAGGTGGTCTTTCCCTGCGTGAAGTTCATCAGGTAGTCGGGGCCGCCCGCCTTCGAGTCGGTCCCCGAGAGATTGAAGCCGCCGAAGGGGTGGACGCCGACGAGAGCTCCCGTGCTCCCGCGGTTGATGTAGAGGTTGCCCGTGTGGAACTCGCGCTTGGCCCGGTCGAGCCGGTCGATGGAGCCGGAGTAGACGGCCCCCGTGAGGCCGTAGCGGGTGTCGTTCGCGACGGCGAGCGCCTCGTCGAAGCCGTCGACCGGGATCACCGCGAGGACGGGCCCGAAGATCTCCTCCTGCTCCAGGAAGGAGCCGGCCTTCACCCCGTCGAAGATCGTCGGCGCGACGTAGTACCCCGGCCTCTCGAGGGCGTGTCCGCCGAGGAGGAGCTTCCCCTCGCCTTTCCCGGTCTCGATCGCCGCGAGGATGCTCCGGTGCGCTCCCGGGTTCGCGACCGGCCCGGTGAAGACGCACGGGTCCTCCCACGGGTTCCCGACGGGGATCTTCTTCGCCTTCTCGACGATCATCTCGACGAGCCTGCCGTGGACGCGGCGGTCGACGACGAGCCGCGAGCAGGCCGAGCACTTCTGCCCCTGGAAGCCGAACGCGGAACGGACGACGCCGCTCGACGCCGAGTCGAGGTCGGCCGTCTCGTCGACGAGGATCGCGTTCTTGCCCCCCATCTCGGAGACGTAGCGGGTCATCCACCTCCTTCGCGGGTCGGGCTTCGCGATGATCTCGTTGATCCGGAGGCCGACCTCGGCGGACCCGGTGAACGAGACGAA
>CAZNSS010000749.1:0-2267 GCA_964575465.1 uncultured Holophagales bacterium
CGCCTCGACGGCGACTCCCTCGGGAGCGCACGCGGCACGGAGGACGCCGAGCGCGGCCCCGGTCACCTCGGGGCCGATCCCGTCACCCGGGAGAACGGCGATGCGGAGAGCCACGGGAGGCTAGACGCCCCAGCCGTAGCCGGACATGTCGCGCAGCTCGTCGTCCTCGACGGTCCGCGCGAAGGGGAAGAGCGGGGCGGTGTCGGCGCCCGGGGCTTCCGCCACGGCGCGGCGGGGAGCGGGAGGCGCCGCGTTCCGGGGCTGGCGGCTGCGTTGGGAGCGGCTGTCGTTCGGGGGTGTCCTGGCCATGGCTCTCTCCTTCGTTCCTCGGGGTCCCGTTTCAGGCGGCGGCGTCGAGGGCCGCCGCGCGGGCGGCCGAGACGGCCGTGAGATACGACTTCAGGGAGGCGTCGATCGAGTCGGTCGAGGCCGCGTGACCGGCCGCCTCGTTGCCGCCGTGCCGGACGCGGACGACGACCTCGGCGAGGGCGTCCTTGCCGCCGGTGACGGCGCGGGTCGTCAGCTCGAGGAGCTCCACCTCGAGGCCGAGCGCCGCGTCGCAGGCCTTCAGCGCCGCGTCGAGCGGCCCGTTCCCACCGGCCGACGCGGAGCGGCGCTCTCCGTCGACCTCGATCTCGACGGTCGCCATCGGCAGGAGCTGGTTCCCCGAGAGGCTCTGGTAGCGGACGAGGCGGACGTGCCGGTCGGGGACGCAGGAGACGAGGGCGAGGAGGTCCTCGTCCCAGACGTACTTCTTCCGGTCGGCGAGCTCCTTCACCCGGGCCGTCAGGTCCTCGACCTCGTCCTTTCCGAGCGAGAGGCCCAGGGCCTTCAGCCGCGACTCGACGGCGTGCTTCCCCGAATGCTTCCCGAGGACGAGGCTGCTCTCGCCGGCGCCGACGGACTCGGGCGTCATGATCTCGTAGGTGAGGGGGTTCGCCAGGACGCCGTGCTGGTGGATCCCCGCCTCGTGCGCGAACGCGTTCCGGCCGACGACGGCCTTGTTCGGCTGCGGCCAGATCCCGGTGATGGAGGAGAGGAGGTGGCTCGCCCGGGTGATCTCCTCGGCTCTCACTCCCGTCGAGAGGCCGAGCGCCTCGCCCCGGACGCGGAGCGCCATGACGAACTCCTCGAGCGACGTGTTGCCGGCCCGCTCGCCGACTCCGTTGATCGTCGCCTCGACCTGCCGCGCGCCGTTCTTCACGGCGGCGAGCGAGTTCGCGACCGCGAGGCCGAGGTCGTCGTGACAGTGGGCCGAGAGGGTGACCCCCGGGACGTCGCGGCCGAGCCTCGCGAAGATCTCTCCGTACTCGTCGGGGAGGGCGTAGCCGACGGTGTCGGGGATGTTCACGACGGCGGCCCCGGCCTCGTGCACGGCCGCGACGACCTCGCGCAGGAAGCCGTAGTCGCTTCGCGAGGCGTCCTCGGCGGAGAACTCGACCTCGGGGCAGTGCGTCAGCGCGAGCTTCACCGCGGCGACGGCCTGCCGGAGAGCCTCCTCGCGCGGCATCTTCAGCTTGTGGGCGAGATGGAGGTCGGAGATCGCGATGAACGTGTGGATGCGGGGGCGGGCCGCGCCCTCGAGCGCCCTGGCGGCGACGCGGATGTCCTCCTCGCGAGTCCGGCAGAGGGCCGCGACGGTACAGGAGACCTCCGAGGCGACCGCGTGGACGGACTCCCGCTCGCCGGCCGAGGCGGCGGGAAACCCCGCCTCGATGACGTCGACGCCGAGCCTCTCGAGGGCGCGGGCGATCCGCACTTTCTCGAGCCCGTGCATCGAGCATCCGGGCGACTGCTCGCCGTCGCGGAGCGTCGTGTCGAAGACGAGGACCCGCCCGCTCATGCGCTGGTGCTCGCCGGTACGGCGACCGGGGAGCCCTCCGCCGCGGCCGTCTCGGAAGCCCTCACGACCTCGCCCTCGGGGGTGACGGTGACGGCGTCGAGGAACGGCATCATGGCGCGGAGGCGGGCGCCGACCTCCTCGATCCTGTGCTCGCGCTCCTCCTTCCGGCGCGCCTCGTACTCGGGCCGGCCCGTCTCGTTCTCGGCGATCCAGCGGGCGGCGAACGAGCCGTCACGGATCTCGGCGAGGAGGCGGGCCATCTCGGCCTTCGTCTCGGACGAGACGATGCGCGGGCCCGCGGTGTAGTCGCCCCACTCGGCGGTGTCGGACACGGAGTGGCGCATGTAGCCGAGCCCGCCGCGGTACATGAGGTCGACGATGAGCTTCAGCTCGTGGAGGCACTCGAAGTAGGCGACCTCGGGCT
>CAZNSS010000750.1:0-2261 GCA_964575465.1 uncultured Holophagales bacterium
CGCCGGTGAACGCCGCCAGGCGCTGCTGGACCAGGCTCGCGACAAGGCGCGCGCCTCCGCCGGCGAGGCACAGGCCCGGCTCGACGCGGAGGCCCTCGCCGCCCGGCAGCAGCTCGGCGCCGAGGTGAAGGCGATCGCCGCGGAGATCGCCAACTACGCTCTCGGCCGAAAGGTGGCCTGATGTCGACCGGACCGCTCGCGCTCCTCCTCTCCGGCGGAGGAGAGGGGCCCGCCACCTTCCTCGGGCTCCCCTACCCGTTCTGGCAGACCCTCAACTTCCTCGGCTTCGTCGCCCTCCTCGTCTGGCTCCTGAGGAAGCCCCTCGTGCAGTTCTTCGAGAACCGCCGCCTCCAGGTCGCCGAGACCCTGAAGAAGGCGCACGAGGACCGCGAGAAGGCCGAGGCCGTCGCGCGGGAGATCGGCGAACGCCTCGCCCGCATCGAATCCGAGATCGAGGCCATGCGGAGCCACGCCCGCGAGCAGGCGGAAGCCGAGGAGAAGGAGATCGCCGCCCGCGCCGTCGAGGAGGCCAAGCGCGTCGCGGCCCGCAGCCGCTCCGAGCTCGACGCGCGCGTGAGGACGGCGAGGAACGAGCTGACGGCCTACGCGGCGGACCTCGCGGTCGAGCTCGCGCGGGACCTCGTCGCGAAGAACGTCACGCCCGCCGACGAGAAGCGGCTCGTCCTCGAGGGCGTCGCCGGCCTCGCGAAGGACGCCCGATGAGAGACGCCGGCTCCGCCTACGCGAGACCCTACGTCGACGCCCTCTTCGAGGTCGCCGGCGGCCCGGACGCCGTCGAGGCGCTCCTCCCCTCCCTCGAGACCGTGGCCCGCGCCCTCGAGGCGAACGAGGAGCTCCGCGCCTTCCTCGCGAACCCCGGCATCGGCCGCAAGGAGAAGCGGGGGCTCCTCGAGTCGCTCGCCGCCTCCGCGAACGCGCCCGTCCTCGCATCCCGCCTCCTGCGCGCCCTCCTCGACAGGGGACGGGCCCTCCGGCTCGCCCCGGTCCTCGCGGCGATCCGCGCCCGGCTCGACCGCGAGAGGGGCGTCGTCGAGGCGACGGTCCGCTCCGCCACGCCTCTCGCGCCGGAGGCCGAGGCGTCGATCCGCGCCGCCCTCGAGGCGCGCACCGGGACGCGCGTCCGCGTCCGCACCGAACTCGACCCCTCGCTCCTGTCGGGCTTCGTCGTCCGGCTCGGGAGCGAGCTCTTCGACGCCTCCCTTTCGCGCCGGCTCGACAAGGCGCGGAAGGCCCTGGAGAGCGCCTCCGGGGCCGCGTGATCCCGTGATCTACAGACGGCAAGGAAAAGAGACGCGCCCATGACCGACATCAGCGCACGCGAAATCACGCAGCTCATCAAAGCGCAGCTCGCCGGCCTCGACCGGGGAATCGACACCGCGGAGGTCGGCACGGTCTCCTCCGTCGGCGACGGCATCGCCCGCGTCTACGGTCTCGAGAAGGTCATGGCGGGTGAGCTCCTCGAGTTTCCGAACGACGTCTTCGGCCTCGCCCTGAACCTCGAGGAGGAAGACGTCGGCTGCGTCCTCATGGGCGACACGTCGCTGATCCGCGAGGGGCACGAGGTGCGCCGGACGAAGCGGATCATCTCCGTCCCCGTCGGCCCCGCCCTCATCGGCCGCGTCGTCGACCCGCTCGGAAAGCCGCTCGACGGCAAGGGGCCGATCGAGGCGAAGGAGTTCTACCCGAACGAGCGGATCGCGCCCGGCGTCGTCGAGAGGCAGCCCGTCAAGGAGCCGATGCAGACGGGGCTCAAGGCGATCGACGCGATGATCCCGATCGGCCGCGGCCAGCGCGAGCTCATCATCGGCGACCGCCAGACGGGGAAGACGTCCGTCGCGCTCGACGCGATCATCAACCAGAAGGGGAAGGGCGTCGTCTGCATCTACGTCGCGATCGGGCAGAAGAGCTCGACCGTCGCACAGGTCGTCCAGACGCTCGAGCAGCACGGCGCGATGGAGCACACGATCATCGTCGCCGCGAGCGCCTCCGACCCGGCGCCGCTCCAGTACATCGCACCCTACGCGGGCTGCGCGATGGGCGAGTACTTCCAGTTCACCGGCAAGGACGGCAAGCCCGCGAGCAAGGACAACCCCGGCGGGCACGTCCTCGTGATCTACGACGACCTCTCCAAGCAGGCCGCCTCGTACCGCGAGATCTCGCTCCTCCTCCGCCGCCCGCCGGGCCGCGAGGCCTACCCGGGCGACGTCTTCTACCTCCACAGCCGCCTCCTCGAGCGCGCC
>CAZNSS010000751.1:0-2258 GCA_964575465.1 uncultured Holophagales bacterium
CGGGGCCGCGTAGGCGGGCGGCGCGGCCTGCGGCTGCATCATCGGCTGGAAAGCCTGCCCCATGACGCCGCCGATCGCCATCCCGGCCCCGAGGCCGGCGCCGGCGCCCGCGAGGCCGCCGGAGGGGTTCCCCGCGGCGATCTTGATCGCGTCGGCAGCCTGGAGCTGCGTGTACTGAGCCATCTTGTCGCCGAGGACGCCGAGCTTGGTCCGCTGGTCGATCGCCTGCTCGACCTCCTCGGGGAGGGAGACGTTCTCGATGAAGAACTTCGAGAGCTCGAGGCCGAAGCCGCCGAACTCGGGCGAGAGCTTCTGCTTGCCGAAGGCCGACAGCTCGTCGTACTTCGACGCGATGTCGAGCGCGGGGATCTTCGACTCGGCGATCGCGTCGGAGAGCTTCGAGAGGACGATCGACCGGAGCTGGCCGGTGATCTCGTCCGTCGTCGTGAGGCCCTGGGTCCCGACGACCGTGTTGAAGAAGACCTTCGGGTCGGCGATCTTCATCGCGTAGGTCCCGAAGGCCCGGATGCGGATCATCCCGAAGTCGGCGTCCCGCATCATCACGGGGTTCGTGGTCCCCCACTTCAGGTCGGTGTAGAGGCGGGTGTTGAAGAAATAGATCTCCGCCTTGAAGGGGGACTGGAAGCCGTACTTCCACCCGCGGAGGGTGGTCAGGATCGGGACGTTCTGCGTGGAGAGCTCGTACCGGCCCGGCGTGAAGAGGTCGGCCGCCTTCCCCTCGTTGACGAAGAGGGCGACCTGGTTCTCGCGCACCGTGAGCTGCGCGCCCATCTTGATCTCCTGGTTGTAGACCGGGAAGCGGTAGACGAGCGAGTCGTCCGACTCGTCCAGCCACTGGATGATCTCGATGAACTGCGAGCCGATCTGCTGCTTGATGTTGTCGAGAAGGCCCATGGACTCCTCCTTACCGGGACGGGAAACAGTCTAGCGCCATGATACGTAGGACCGGGTCGAGGGGGTTTGCGGAGTGAGCGACGTCACGGAGAAGGGGCCGGTCGGAACCGGCCCGCGCGCCTACGGGGAGTTCTGGCGCCAGACGCTGCTCTCCGGCTACCCGGTCCTGGCGATGCTCCTCGGTGCCGCCCTGACCTGGGCGCTGAGCAGCGGGTTCCCGGGGGTGCGCGGCCTCGCGTTCGGGGCGTTCATCGGTCTCTGCTGCTACCTCCTCTCGGTCGCCACCGAGCGCCTCCTGCACGCCCCGCTCTCGCGCTTCCCGGCGGGCCGGGCCGGGCTCGTGAGGGCGGTCGTCTTCTCCCTCGCGGGGGTGACGGGCTTCGTCCTCGGCCAGGCGCTCGGGCGTCCGCTCTTCCTCGGGCAGCCGTTTCGCCTCCCCGCTCTCGGCGGGGGCCTCGGGGTCGCGCTCGGTATCTCCGCGGGGCTCTCGGTCCTCGTCGGCCTCCCGATCACCGCCTTCGAGCTCCTCAAGCGCCGTCTCGCCGACTCCATCGCCCGACTGAAGGAGACCGAGTACGCCGAGAAGGAGCTCGAGCTCGCACGTGCGATCCAGCAGCGGCTGCTGCCGCCCGCGACCCTCGAGGGTCCCGGTTTCGCCGTCGCGGCCCGCTGCGTCCCTGCGCGGCACGTCGGGGGAGACTTCTACGACGTCCTCCACCTCGACGAGGGAAGGCTCGGCCTCGCCGTCGCGGACGTCGCCGGGAAGGGGATGGGGGCGGCGCTCATCATGGCGAGCGCGAAGGCGGTCCTGCCGCTCCTGTCGACCTCCGGCGACCCGGCGGCGACGCTCGAGGCGCTCGACGGGAAGCTCCGGAAGGAGCTCGGGAAGCGGGAGTTCGTCGCCGTCGCCTTCGCCGTCTACGACCCGGGAAGCGGCGAGCTCCGCCTCGCGAACGCGGGCCTCCCGGACCCTTATCTCCTCAGCCCCGGCGTCGTGCCGCGCGCCCTCTCGTGCCCGGGGCCGCGGCTGCCGCTCGGCCTGAAGGCGGACGTGCGGCGGGAGACGATGGCCGTCCGGCTCGAGGCGGGTGACCGGGTCGTCTTCTTCTCCGACGGGCTCCCGGAGGCGCCGCGCCCGGACGGCGAGCCGCTCGGCTACGCGGAGCTCGAGAGGCTCCTCGACCTCCCCGGGGACGTTTCCCCCGAGGAGGCCGTGGGTGTGCTCCTCAGCCGTGTCGCCGCGGCGGCGGGGGCGAGCCCTGAGGACGACGCGACGGTCCTCCTCCTGGAGCGCCGGCCGGCCTGACGGGGGGGCGCGGCGGCATCCCGCCGCGACGCACGGG
>CAZNSS010000752.1:0-2256 GCA_964575465.1 uncultured Holophagales bacterium
TCGCGGCGTCGTCGTCGGCCTCCCAGCCCCGGCCGGAGACGACGCCGATCCCTTTCCCGGAGGCGTCGCGGAGGCGGAGGCGGATCGAGGCGACGCCTTCCGGGTGCCTCACGAACGCCGCGAGGGCGTGCCTTCCCGCCCCGAGCGACCCGTGCAGCTCGAACCGGCGCGGCCCGGGACCGTTGCCCGCCGCGACGCTTCGGCCGTCGACCGTGACTTCCCACGCCCGGTCTCCCTCGACCTCGAGGACCGGACGTTCGAGAGGTCCGGAGAGGTCGAACTCCCTGGCGAAGGCGACTTCCGCCGGGAGGGCCTTCGCCGCCGCCGGGTGGAGCCCGATCCAGGCGGCCGGACCGAGGGGGTCCTTCGCCGCCCGCCACGCCCCCTGCGCCGCCGCACCGAGGACGGCCACCGCGACGAGGATCGCCGCGGCCGGCGTGAAGGGCCCCGTCGGGCGCCCGTCCCGGCTCGACCCGGTCGGGGTTTCGCTCACCCGCGGATGGTACCCGGCGGTCCGGAGGCATGGGTTACCATTCGACGTGCCCCACCCCGATCGCGCGATCGTCGTGATCCCTTCCCGGATGGGCGCCCAGCGCTTCCCCGGCAAACCCCTCCACCCCATCGCCGGGGTTCCGCTCGTCGTCCGGGTCCTCCGGCAGGCGATGAAGTCCCGCCTGGCCGACGCGGTGATCGTCGCCACCGACGACGAACGGATCGCGGTCGTGGTGCGCGCGGCGGGCGGGACGGCCGTGATGACCTCTCCCGACCTCCCTTCGGGGACGGACCGCGTGAGGGCCGCCGTGGAGGGGACGGGCGCGACGATCGTCGTGAACGTCCAGGGGGACGAACCCCTGATGGACCCGGAGAACGTCGACCGGGTGATCGGGCACCTCGCCGCCCACCCGGAGGTCCCTCTCGCGACCGTGGCGAAGCCGATCGACGACCCGGCCGTGATCGCCGACCCGAACGTCGTGAAGGTCGTCCGGGGAGACGACGGGCGGGCGCTCTACTTCTCGAGGAGCCCGATCCCGTTCCGCCGAAACGCGGAGGCCGCGCTCCCCACCTGGAAGCACCTCGGGCTCTACGGCTACCGCCGCGAGGCCCTCGAGACCTGGACGAGCCTCCCGCCCCACCCTCTCGAGCGGGCGGAGAGCCTCGAGCAGCTCCGCGCGCTGGCGGCGGGGCTCGTCATGACCGTCCTCCCCGCCGTGGGCGACTCCATCGGGGTCGACACGCCGGCCGACGCGGAGGCGGTGGAACGGATCCTGAGGGACGAGGCGGCGGCAGGCGACACCGCCGATGCGAACGCGAGGAGAGAGGCGGGAGGGGAGCGATGAGCACGAAGTACGTTTTCATCACCGGGGGTGTCGTCTCGGGCCTGGGGAAGGGGATCGCGGGGGCTTCCCTCGCGGCCCTCCTCGAGGCCCGCGGGTTCAAGGTCACCCTCCAGAAGCTCGACCCCTACCTCAACGTCGACCCGGGAACCATGTCGCCCTTCCAGCACGGCGAGGTCTTCGTCACCGACGACGGCGCCGAGACCGACCTCGACCTCGGCCACTACGAGCGCTTCTCCTCCACCATCACGGGCAAGGCGAACAGCATCACCGCCGGCCAGATCTACCAGACCGTCATCGAGAAGGAGCGGCGCGGCGACTACCTCGGCAAGACCGTCCAGGTCATCCCGCACGTCACCGACGAGATCAAGGACTGCATCCGCCGCGTCTCGGGCGACAACGACGTCGTCATCGTCGAGATCGGCGGCACCGTGGGCGACATCGAGTCGCTCCCCTTCCTCGAGGCGATCCGGCAGTTCCGCAAGGACGTCGGCCGCGGCAACGCGATCAACGTCCACGTCACGCTCGTCCCCTACATCGCCGCCTCCGACGAGCTGAAGACGAAGCCGACGCAGCACTCCGTCAAGGAGCTCCTCTCCATCGGCATCCGCCCCGACGTCCTCCTCTGCCGCGCGGACCGCGAGATCCCGGAGGAGATGAAGAAGAAGATCGCCCTCTTCTGCAACGTCGACGAGCCGGCCGTCATCACGGCCCGCGACGTGGCGACGATCTACGAGTGCCCGCTCGCGTTCGCCCGCGAGGGGCTCGACCAGATCGTCCTCGACTACCTCTCGCTCCCCCACTCCGAGCGCGACCTCGGCAAGTGGGACCAGATCGTCAACCGCTGGAAGAACCCGGCGGGCGAGGTGACGATCGCCATCGTCGGCAAGTACGTGGCGCTCGGCGACTCGTACAAGTCGCT
>CAZNSS010000753.1:0-2255 GCA_964575465.1 uncultured Holophagales bacterium
TCTCGCACTACCTCCAGGCGCTCGAGGCGCAGCGGAAGATCAACCAGGTCGTCGCCCTCCTCGGCTCGAAGACCCCGAACATCCAGAACCTCGCGGTCGGCGGAGTGGCGAACGCCATCAACCTCGACAACGAGGCGACGCTCAACATGAACAAGCTCTACTTCGTCAAGGAGGCCCTCGACGAGGTGCAGAAGTTCATCGAGCAGGTCTACTTCCCCGACGTCTGCGCGGTGGGCGCGCTCTACGCCGACTGGCTCCCGTACGGCGCGGGCGTGAAGAACTACCTCGCGGTGCCCGACTTCCCGCTCGACGAGAAGGGGACGAAGTTCGACCTCCCGGGCGGGACGATCATGGGGGGCGACCTCGGGACGGTGAAGGAGATCAGGACCTTCGGCGACGCCTACTTCAAGGAGAACGTCACCGAGTCGATCGCCCACGCCTGGTACGACGGGAAGTGGGAGAAGCACCCGTACGACGAGGAGACGGTCCCGAAGTACGGGAAGTGGGAGGACGACGGGAAGTACTCGTGGGTCAAGGCGCCGCGTTTCGCGGGCAGGCCGATGCAGGTCGGCCCGCTCGCGCAGGTCCTCGTCGGCCTCGCCCTGAAGCACGAGCCGACTGTCCGGTGGGGGACGAAGACCCTCGAGACCGCCGGGTCGATCGCGAAGGCGAAGCTCGGGCCGGAGATCCTCCACTCGACGCTCGGAAGGCATGCGGCCCGGATGGTGCGGGCCTGCGTCATCGCGGAGATCGCGCAGAAGCAGTGGAAGCTCCTCGTCGAGAACCTCGCGAAGGGAGACGTCGAGATCTTCCGCAAGCCCGAGTTCCCGAGCGGCGAGCAGCGCGGTTTCGGCTTCCACGAGGCGCCCCGCGGGACGCTCTCCCACTGGATCGTCATCCGCGACGGGAAGATCGCGAACTACCAGGCGGTCGTCCCGTCGACCTGGAACGCGGGACCGCGCGACGAGAAGGGGCAGGTGGGGCCGTACGAGGCGTCGCTCATCGGCAACCCGGTCGCCGACGCGGAGCGGCCGCTGGAGGTCCTCCGGACCGTCCACTCGTTCGACCCGTGCATCGCCTGCGCGATCCACACCCTCGACCCCGAGGGGACGCCGATCGCCACGGTCCGGAACGTCTGACGCGGCATTCCGGCATGGGAGGAATCACGGAAGGGGACACGGAGATCCGCGTCCTGGGGCTCGGCAACGTCCTGATGGGGGACGACGCGGCAGGGCCCTGGGTCGTGGAGCACCTCCGCGCGGAATACGACTTCGGGCCGGGCGTCTCGGTCACGGATCTCGGGACGCCCGGTCTCGACCTCGTTCCGCACCTGTCGGGGGCGCGCGTCGTCGTCCTGGTCGACACCGTCAAGTCCGAAGCGCCGCCGGGGACGCTCCGCCTCTACCGCAGGGACGAGATCCTGAAGCACCCGCCGGGGCCGCGGACGAGCCCGCACGACCCGGCGGTCAAGGAGACCCTCCTCTACCTCGACCTCGCGGGAAGCGGGCCCGGGGAGCTGCTCCTCGTCGGGATCGTCCCCGGGCACGTCGGAAAGGGCCTCGGCCTGACGCCCGCCGTGGCGGAAGCGGTCGCGAAGGCCGCGGAGACCGTCGTCGCGGAGCTGCGCCGCCTCGGGGTCGCCGTCGACCGGCGCAAGGGAGCCGCCCCGGCTGCCCCCTGGTGGGCCGGGGAGGAGCCGTCGTCGTCGTGACGGCGGCGGCCGCCGGTCCTGGAAAAGGCGCATGGGACGGGGCGCGGGTCCTCTCGGCCTGGGTCGTCCTCGTCGCGCTCCACAGCTACGCCGTGGGGGCCTTCCTCCTCTTCGCGACGGCGTGGGGCTCCCGGTTCGGCGGCTTCGGGGAGGCCTCGCCGCTCTTCTTCGCGAGGCAGGCGGGGATCTTCCACTTCGTCATCGCGACGGCCTACCTCGTCGAGCGGTTCGTCCACGGGGGCGTCGTCATCCTCCTCGTCGCGAAGGCGACGGCGGTCGTCTTCCTCGTGGCGATGTGGCTGATCGGCGTCCACGCCTGGACCGTCCCCCTGTCGGCCGCCGGGGACGCGGCGATGGGGCTCGCGACGCTCTTCCTGTTGCGCCGGGCTTCGGCGACGCCGGCCTGACGGCGTCCCGCGCCGGAGCGCTCAGTCCTCGTCGGCCCGGGCCCGGCCCGCCGCCGCCCGTTCCTGGCGGGAGCGCGCGGCCGAGAGCTCGTCGAAGACCTCCTGGATCTCGTCGCACCCGAGCCGGAGGGGGGTCG
>CAZNSS010000754.1:0-2245 GCA_964575465.1 uncultured Holophagales bacterium
CCTCGCCTGGGCGCTCCGGTACCGCTGCCGGGCGCCGCTCGCCGAGATCGCCGGCCTCCTGGGCGTCGGCATCGCGCAGGCCTCGGTTCTCGTCCGCCGCGGCGAGGCGCTCGCCGGCGGCGACCCGAAGCTCGCGGCGGTCGTCGAGAAGCTCTGATGGTCGCGGCGGACGCTCCCTCCGGCTCACTCGGAGGCGGCCCTCCGGCTGCAGGGCTCGTCATTACCCGCGGCGACCTCACGCGCGAGGCCGTCGACGCCATCGTGAACGCCGCGAACTCCTCGCTCCTCGGGGGCGGGGGGGTCGACGGAGCGATCCACGCCGCGGCCGGGCCGGGACTCGTCGGGGAGTGCTCCGGGCTCGGCGGCTGCCCTGCGGGAGAGGCGCGGATCACGAAGGGATACCGCCTTCCCGCCCGGCACGTCATCCACACCGTCGGCCCGGTCTGGCGGGGCGGCACGGCGGGGGAGGACGAGACGCTGGCGAGCTGCTACCGCGAGTCGCTCCGGCTCGCCGAGGAGGCCGGGCTCTCGAGCGTCGCGTTTCCGTCGATCTCGACCGGGGCCTACGGCTTCCCGATCGAGCGGGCCTGCCGGATCGCGCTTCGCGAGATCCGGTCGTTCCTCGCGGCGGCGAAGAGCGTCCGCCTCGTCAAGGTCGTCGCGTTCGGAGCCCGCGACCTCGAGGCCTACGAACGGGCGGCGGCCGAGGTGCCGCTATAATGGAAAAGCAAGACCTGACCCCGTTACTCGTCGCGGGGGCGAGCGGGCTCGTGGGTGGGGCGCTCGTCCGGAGGATCCTGGCGGACGAGGCGGGGCCGGGCGTCGTGGCCGTCGTTCGGCGCCGGACGGGAAACGCGGGCGGGCGTTTCGCGGAGGTCGTCGCCGACTTCGGGAAGCTGGAGGCGGCGAAGGTGCCGCGAGCTCGCACCGCCTTCTGCGCCCTCGGGACGACGATCGGGAAGGCGGGCTCGGAGGCGGCCTTCCGGGCGGTGGACGTCGACGCCGTTCTCGCCTTTGCGCGGCTCGCCCGGAGGGCGGGGGCGACTCGTTTCCTCCTCGTGAGCGCCCTCGGGGCCGACTCGACCTCGCGGATCTTCTACAACCGGGTGAAGGGGGAGGCCGAGGAGGCGGTGAAGGGGGTCGGCTTCGAGGGCCTCGCCTTCTTCCGGCCGTCGCTCCTCTTCGGGGAGCGGACGGAGAGCCGGCCCGCCGAGCGCGCCGCCGTCGTCGCCACTTCCCTCGTCTCCTGGGCGATGGCCGGGCCCCTCGCGCGCTGGAAGCCCGTCCCGGCCGAGGCCGTCGCCGCGGCGATGCTCGCCGTCGCGGGAGGGGAGATGGCCGGAGCGCGGGTCGTCGAGAACGACGAGATCCACCGGCTCGCGTCGTAGCGGACCCCGCGTCGCGGGTTTGCCAGAGTAGAAAATCAAGACCTGACCCCACCGGGCGCCTAGAATCGCCGGAGATCCGAACGAACCGCAGGGAGAAAATGATGTCGAGCGACACCCCGGGTATCCCTCCGGCGCCGCCCACGCCTCCTCTGCCCCCGCTGCCGCCCGCGCCGACGGGGGGTGGATGGCCCCCGCCGCCGGCGGGCGATCCCCCGCGGGCGGGCCTCCCGTGGGAGCGCCGCGCCGAGCTGGGCTTCGTGAACGCCTTCGTCGAGACGATCAAGCTCTTCGTCACGAACCCCGCCGGCGCGTGGCAGCAGACGAAGGAGAAGGGCGACTTCGCCGAGCCGCTGATCTTCGCGATCCTCGTCTCCTGGATCGGCATCGCCGTCTCGGCCGTCTGGAGCGGCCTCTTCGGGCAGGCCTGGACCGCGTTCCTCCCCCCGGAGATGAAGGAGAAGCTCGGGGGCGCCATGGCGACGAACGCCGGGGCGATCCTGATCCAGGTCGGGGTGGCGCCGATCCTCGTCCTCATCGGACTCTTCGTCGGCGCGGCGATCTACCACGTCAGCTTCCTCGTCGTCGGCGCCACGAAGGAGTCGACGACGGGCTTCGAGGGGACGTTCCGCGTCGTCGCCTATTCGTCCGTCTCGAACCTCGCGAACGTCATCCCGTTCGTGGGCGGGCTCGCCGCGGTCGTCTGGAACCTGGTCCTGATGGTGATGGGCGCGGTGCGGATGCACCGAACGACGCAGGGGAAAGCGGTCGCGGGAGTGCTCATCCCGCTCCTCCTCTGCTGCGTCTGCGTCTTCGCCGTCGTGGCGCTCGTGATCGGCGGCCTCGCGGCGGCCTTCGCG
>CAZNSS010000755.1:0-2243 GCA_964575465.1 uncultured Holophagales bacterium
GGGGACGGAGACTCTGCCCCGGTCGCGCCGTTCCGTCAAGTTCGATCTCCGCGCGCCCCCGGCCCGACGGGCGCCCGGGGGGTCCGGGCGAGGGGGGGAAACGCCGCGGGCCCCGCCAACGTAGAACGTTTCGAGATGGCTCGTTTCCTGCGCTCCCTCGCCCCCACCCTCCTCGCGGGCACCCTGGCCCTCCTCTGGGCCGGGTCCGCCCCCGCCGCGGGAAAGCTCGTCGAGCAGACGGTCGACGTCCCGCGCGAGCACCGCGTCCCCCTCGCGATCGCCTTCGACAAGTCGACGCTCGTCGGCCTCGAGTCGAACAACGAACCGAAGCCGGACGACGTCGAGGAGGCGAAGGCGAAGGACCCGAACGACAAGACCTGGGTCCTTCTCCGCTTCTACTACCGCAACGAAGGGTGGACGAGACAGAAGGTGAGCCTGAGCGCCCTCCTCCTCGACGAGTCGGGCGGGGTCCTCGCCGAGGCGAAAGGCTCGAAGACGCTCGGAAAGCAGAAGGCCGAGGACACCGTCACCCTCTGGTTCCACCCGAAGACCCTCGACTGGGGCCGGGCCGCGAAAATGAAGGTCGTCGCGACCTTCCTCGAGCCCTGACGCGAGCCGGCAAGGGGGTTTTCGGAAGCCGGACCGCCCCACGCTTCCCCTCCGCGGGGGCTTGCGCTATCCTCTCGCGCCCGCTCCGAGGCCGCATCGCGGTGAGGTGCTGGAGTGGTTTATCAGGCCAGTCTCGAAAACTGGTGTAGTCGAAAGGCTACCGTGGGTTCAAATCCCACCCTCACCGCCATCTGATCTCCCGGAACGAAGGCCTCACCCGGTCGCGGCGGGGTCCCCGTCCCCTCAGCGCTTCAGGAACCAGCCCGCGAGCGATCCGACGAGATCGACGATTCCTCCGATCGCCTGGATCCCCGTCACGTCGCGCTCGAAACCCGAGGAGGGCATTCCCGTCGCCCTGGAGAAGTCGCGGCGATTCTCGAGGCTCCTGACCTCCTCGGCGAGCCTCTCCCGCTCCCGCGCCCGCAGCTTGTCCCAGCCCCCCTTCTCGAGGAAATCGACGATCGCCGCGAGCTCCCCCTTGTCGAACCAGAGCCCGTGCTCGCGGCACGCGTCGAGGACGATCCCGGACCCGCCACCGTAGTTCGACCGGTTCATCAGCTTCCGGCAGAAGGGGCAGGGGCGGTACTTCACCGCCGGCAAGACGCCGCTTTTCGCCTTCGCAGTCGGTGACGCCGCCGGCGCGGGCGCCGCCGCAGGCAGCGGCTCGGCGAGCCGGACCTTCGCCCGGGTGTCGGCGTCCTTCGTCACGGCCTCGAACGCCTCGCGGCGGAGGAAGAGACCGGCGCAGCGCGGGCACTCCGCGTAGCCGACGGCGCCGAAGGCGTGCGAGACGAGGTCGAGGCGGCAGTCGGGGCAGCTCCCCGACCCGTCCGCGACGAAAGCCGCGGCCGGGAGGAGCGCACCGCACTTCACGCACCGCTCGGCCTCGCGCGGAGAGAGCGCGAAGCAGCTGATGCAGCGCTTCGTCGCGAGGAGAGAGCCGCAGTGCACGCAGGCGCGCGCGTCCTTCGCGGCCGGGGCCCCGCAGGAGGGGCAGCGGAAGGTCGGGACTTCCGGGGGCGAGAACGCCCCCTTTTCAGCAGGCCGGCTTTCGTCTCCGCTCACGGAAAAACTCCTTCAGGACTCTGCCGCACTCGTCGCCCATCATCCCCGCCTCGACGTGGACCCGGTGGTTCAGCCGGGCATCGCGGCAGAGGTCGCCGAGCGAACCGACAAAGCCCGCCTTCGGGTCGGTCGCGCCGTAGACGAGGCGAGGGAGCCGGGAGAGGACGATCGCCCCGGCGCACATCGCGCACGGCTCGAGCGTGACGTAGAGCGTGCAGCCGTCGAGGCGCCACGAGCCGAGCCGCCGCGCGGCCCGGCGGAGCGCGAGGACCTCGGCGTGGGCGGTCGGGTCGTGGTCGACCTCCCGGCGGTTCCGCGCCCGGGCGACGACGAGGCCGTCCCTCACGACGACCGCGCCGATCGGGACGTCGCGGTGGGCCGGGGCCCGGCGCGCCGCGCGGAGCGCTTCGCGCATGAAGCGCTCGTCCCCGGCGTGCGAGGGCCTCACCGCGTCCCCTCCCCCGCCGGCGCGAGCGCCGCCGCCGCCTCGCCCGTGAGGACGCGGTAGGCGGGCTTCCTCGCCGCGGAGTACGCCTCGGAGTGGTGGCGGGCCGGCCAGCCAGCGCGCT
>CAZNSS010000756.1:0-2243 GCA_964575465.1 uncultured Holophagales bacterium
CGGCGCCGCCGAGGCCGAGGAGGTCGCGCCGGCTGATGCCGTTTCCGTCGTTCGTCGCCATGTCGTCCTCCGTGCGTCGTCGCCCGATCAGGCGCTCTTCTTCCCGGTGAGGAGGAGGGTCCGGTCGTCCGAGCGGCTCTCGCCGACGGCCGTCACGTAGACCGCCGCGTCGTCGATGACCGGGCACTCCTTCTGGCAGATGCCGCAGCCGACGCAGAGCTCCGGCCGCATGTAGGGCTTGTCGAGCGTCACCGTCTTCCCGTCCCAGCGGGTGAAGGTCTCGTCGTAGGTCCCGATCGCCTTCGGCGTCGTAGGGCAGACCTCCTCGCAGACGACGCACGGCGTCTCCATCGCCCACGGCAGGCACCGCCCCCGGTCGAAGAAGGCGGTGCCGAGGCGAACCGGCCCCTTCTCGGCGTACGCCCCGAGGCCGAGCTTCCTCTCGACGCTCGTCTTCTGGATGGCTCCGGTGGGGCAGACCTCGCTGCAGAGAGTGCAGTTCAGCTGGCAGAAGCCGACCGAGAAGTCCATCACCGGTGTCCACAGCCCCTCGAGGCCCGCCACGGCGAGCTTCGCCGGCTGGAGGACGTTCGTCGGGCAGACGTTGACGCACTGATCGCACTTGATGCAGCGTTCGAGGAACTCGGGCTCGGCGACCGAGCCGGGCGGCCGGATCGCCTTCGGGTGGAAGCCCCGCCTGTTCACGTCCTTCGAGAGCCGCAGGAAAGGAAAGGCGACGACTCCGGCCACCGCCGTGAAGAGCCAGCGGCGCCGCGGGACGTCGGGCGCCTTCACCTCGACCGCCAGGCTCTTCGAGATGACGGGAAGGCCGCGAAGCGTCGCGAGGCCGCCCTCGTCCGGGCCCGAGACGAGGTGCTCGATCGACGGGCGAGGGTTGAACCGGAACCTCAACGCGTCCTCGGGGCAGTCGTCGATGCAGTTGAAGCAGGCGAAGCACTCGCTCTTCCGGAGCGCCCCTTGCGGGTCCGACGCTCCCTCGCACGCCTTGAGGCACAGGTCGCAGTCGGTGCACCTCGTGACGTCGCGGTCGATCCGCCAGAGGGCGAAGCGCGAGAGGACGCCGAGAAAGGCGCCGAGCGGGCAGAGGACGCGGCAGAAGAAGCGGGGGACGTAGAGGTTCGCCCCGACGAGGCCGAGGATGAGCGCCCCGACGAACCAGGCGCCGGCGAAGACCCGGGGTTCCGGCGCTGAAGGCTTGAAGGCGATGGACCCCGCGGACGCGAGCCCCTGCGCGGCGAGCGACGCGAGGCCCCAGTCGAGCGCGGGGATGATCGTGACGGTGAAGGTCCTCACGAGGAGGCAGATCGGGTCGAGGAGGCCGATCTGGAGAGAGCCGAAGAGCGCCATGACGAGGAAGACGCCGAGGGCGTAGTACTTGACCTGAAAGAGCGGCCGGTAGCGGTTCCCGTCGATCCGTGACCTGTTGTTCCGGATGTTGAAGAGCCAGCCGGCGAGCTGGTGAAGCGTTCCGTACGGGCAGGCCCAGTTGCAGAAGACCCGTCCGAGGAGAAGCGTCGGGACGAGGAGGAAGAGGGCCCACCAGAGGTGGCGGTAGACGGTGCGCGTGGAGAGGCCCGTCGCAAAGGCGACGAGCGGGTCCAGCTCGAGGAAGAGGGAGGCAGGGTAGCCCCCGAGGCGCGAGAGCCATGTCACCCAGAGGAGGAAGACGAAGAGGCCGAAGAAGAACGCCTGCGAGACGACCCGGACGTTCGTGATCCGGAACGCGCGCGCCCACCAGGGCGAGCCGTCCGGGTTCGGCGCGAGGCTCGGCTTGAAGGAGGGGAGGGAGAGGCCCCTGTCGGGCGCCGGAACGGGACCGGGCGCGGGCGCCCCGCTCATCCGACCCGGACCTCCCTCACGTTCGTCGACCGCCAGTCGGGGTTGCCGAGGCCGCGTGCGGCGGCCTTCGCGAAGTACGCCGGGAGCGGCTCGCCCTTCCTCTCGAGGAGGTCGTCCCAGCCGAAGGCGTCGGCGGCGAGCGAGTCGGTCGAGGCGACGATCGTCCGCCCCTCCCGCACGTCGGCGAGGCTTCCGCCGGTCGGCCCGCTCCGCCAGAGGACGCGCGTCCCGTCGAGGACGACGAACGTCGGCCGGAGCATGAGCGCGAGTTCCGCGACGATGCCGTGGATGTCCTGGTGGAACTGGTTGCGGCGCCCGCCGAGGAGCCCGTACCAGTTCTTCGTGGTCATCGAGGCGCGACAGAGGTTGTGGTCCTTCACCGG
>CAZNSS010000757.1:0-2242 GCA_964575465.1 uncultured Holophagales bacterium
TCCTGCCGGCCCCGTAGCTCACCGTCGTCGTCAGAGGCGCCGTTGCCGTCCCGGGATAGAGCGTCAGGCTCCCCGTGCTCGTCGGCCCCGTCACAGAGACGTTGAGGGAGACCGCCGCGGCATCGGTGGGGATGCCGCACTGCCCGCCGATCGGGAAGGCCCTCGTCCCTCCCGCCGCGATCGCCGGCCCTCCGAGCGGCCCGTTGGCGTTGCGCGTGTCCACGACCCGGCACGGGGTGACCGGGTAGAAGCGCGTCGCCCCGCTGCCTCCCGAGAAGGTCGCCGTCACCGCCCGGTTCGCCGTCAGGCTCACCGTGCAGGTCCCCGTCCCCGAGCACCCTTCGCCGCTCCAGCCCGTGAAGGTGGAGCCTCCCGAGGCCACCGCCGTCAGCGTCACCGAGGTGCCGCTCGCGAAGGCCGCCGAGCAGGTCGTCCCGCAGTCGATCCCCGACGGGCTCGACGTCACGCTCCCGCTCCCGGCCCGCGTTACCGTCAGCGTCCAGGTCACCACGAAGCTCGACGAGCTCTTCGACGTCCCCCCGGTGCCGGTCACGGCGATCGGCCCCGTCGTCGCTCCCGCAGGCACGGTCGCGGTGATCGCCGTGTCCGAGCCGACGGCGAAGCTCGCCGCGACACCGTTGAAGGTGACGCCCGTCGCCCCCGTGAAGCCCTGCCCGGAGATGTCGACCGGCGTCCCGACCGGCCCCGCGGCCGGTGCGAAGCCCGTCACGACGATCGTCGGCGCCGTCGCGTCGACGACCTGCGGGATCCCGAGCGGGACCCCGGAGGCGGGGAGCTGCGCCGTCTGGAAGTCGAGCCACGTGACGTTGCCCCTCTGGTCCACCGCCTGGAGCGCGTAGCTCATCCTCATTCCCGGCAGGATCCCCGTGCTCCCCCGCCACGTTCCCGTCCCGTCGTCGGCGAGCTCGAGCGGGATCCACGCCCCCTGCCCCTGGAGGTCGACGCTGTTGTCGTCGTAGACGACGAGGACCCGCCAGACTCCCGCGGCGTCGCTCGCCGGCACCGCCCAGCGGATCAGCATCCCGGCAATCTCGTGGTACTTCCCTGCGTACGGCCCCGTCCCGAGGCTCGGCCCCGTCCGGTCGCAGTTGTTCGTCGGGGTCGCGGTGTCGTTGAAGTAGAGGTTTTCGAGGTCCACCGTCTGGTAGAGCCGGTTGATCGTGAAGGTCGCGTCCGTGTCGTGGACCTTCGCGACCTCGCCCGTCGTCACGGTCACGCCGTTCAGCTCGACGTCGCTCGGCCGACAGGTCGGCGAGTCCGCGCCGACGACGAGCCGCGAGTCCGTGGGGCGGATGAGGACGTTCCGGGGCATCGCCCCGTGGTTGCTGCCGTCCCCGCCGTTGGAGACGAGCTCTCCGACGACCGGCTTCCACCCCGTCTCCTCCCTGTACGACCCGCCCTTCCAGAGGACGCCGTGCTGGCTCGTCCCCGACAGGCGCGAGTCGAAGATGAAATAGGGCTCGATCGGCAGGTCCCCCGCCCCCGTCCCCCGGTCGACGAGGCCGTTGAGGGTGTAGTAGCAGCCGTTCGTGTCGCCGCAGCCCGGAGCCGTCGGCAGGATGTTGCCCGCCGAGTCGTGCTTGACGTAGACGCCCGCCGCCGTGAGGTTGAAGTGGAGGTTGAGCTGGAGGAGGTGGTCGGGGAGCGCCGCCAGTACTTCGTCGCCCGACCGGCTCTCTACCTCGATCGGGCCGATGTGGAAGGGCCCGCCGGCCGCGACGCCGCTGCGGAAGGCGTCCGCCTCTGCCGCGCGCGAGCCCGTCGCGATACCCGTCACGACCGCGTACATCGGCAGGCCGTAGAGGGTCCACTGCTGGAGGCTCTTCTGGTCGTACGGGTCGAAGCGCGGGGTCTCGAGGTAGTAGCGCTGCTTCGTCCTCAGGACCACGTCGCCGATCGCCTGCGTCCCCCCCGACGTGAGCTGCTCGGTGAGGATCTGCGCCAGGCGCGTGCCGTACCCGATGCCGTTCTTCAGGCCCCACCCGAAGCCGGTGTTCCCGAGGTAGGCGACGGCGCCGCGCGCCATCATCGTCTGCGCCAGGTCGAGCGAGTGGTCCGCGTCCGTCTGGCAGCTCCCCGGGACGGGGAGGCCGCCGTGGCAGCCGAGGGCGTAGACGACCGCTCCCGCGAGGTCGACCGCCGCGGGGTTTCCCGCCGTGCAGGCGTTCGTCGCGTCGACGCCGTAGAGCTGCGAGGCCGCGAGGCCCTGGATGTCCATCGC
>CAZNSS010000758.1:0-2239 GCA_964575465.1 uncultured Holophagales bacterium
ACGACGATGCCGTCGAGCTGCGCGGCGTCGCCGCCGAGGAGCGAGTACGACACGCCACCCGCCATCCTCCCCGACGCGTCGAGGACGACGAGGTACCGCCGGTCGGGAGAGAAGGCCCGCGGGAGTCCGGCGCGGACGAAGAGGCGGTAGAGGCGCCCCACCTCGGCCGCGTCGACCGGGTCCCGGACGGTCCACGCCGCGTCCATCCGGTCGACGAGCTCCGTCGCGAGGACGACGTGCTTCACGGCGTCGCCGACGACCGTCACCTCGACCGGCCGGCTCGACCGTGCCGCGGGGAAGACGAGGCGCGCGAACGCGTGTCGTTCCTCGTCGCTCCGGAGAGCCGAGTGGAGCGCCTCCAGCTCGACGAGGCGGGACGGGCGCGCGCCGGGGCGGGTGCGCAGGGCGGCGAGGAGGTCGTCGAACGCCGCCAGGACCTCCGGGGCGGAGCGGGCGAAGACCGTCCTGCGGAAGAGGCGGTAGCGCGCCTCCTCGCCGAGGGTGTCGACGCGGTAGAGCCGGAGGAGCGACTCGGCGGTCTTCTCCCGCTCGGCGAGCGGGGCCCCGGGCCGCTCCTCCTCCCACGCCGCGAAGCGGGCGACGGCGGTCTCGAGGGCGAGGGGGACCCGGTCGCCCGTCGCGGAGGCGAGGGCCGCGTCGGCCGCGGCGAGGAGAGCGCTCCAGGCCTCCGTCCCTGGCGTCCCGGCGGCATCCTTCAGCTCGCGGAGGAAAGCGCGGGCCTTCTCCTCGCCGAGCGACTCGAAGACGGCGTCGACGATCCAGCCGGGCTGGAGGGCCGGGGCGAGGCGCGGCGCGAGCGCGGCGGTCTCGCGGAAGACGTTCCGGAGCATCGGCTCGACGAGGTCGAGCGGTCCCGCGTAAGGCTTCGAGCCGGAGATGGAGAGGAGGCACGCCCCCTCGCGGTAGTCCTCGGCGGGGACCGCGACGTTCGACGGCGCGACGGCGCCGGGGACGAGGAGGCGGCCGCTCCGCTCCCACGCCGTGAAGAAGGTGGCGAGGGCGCGGACGACGAGGCCCTTCAGGGAGTGCCCCGCGCCGGCGCGAGCGCGCCCCGGGACGGCGGCGTCGCGGAGCCGCTCGGCGAGGGTCAGCTCGTCGACCCATGCCAGCGAGAGGGCGCCGAGGTCGGGGCGCCAGGAGCCGACGCGCGGGACGACGGGCGGCCCCCAGGGGTGGCCGGCGAGCGCGATCATCCGGAGGGTCGTCGAGCGGGCCGCGTCCGAGTCGAGATCGCCGCGCACCGTCAGGAGGAGGTCGTGGTGGGCGCCCGCGGCCGTCCTCACCGAGAGGCGGTAGAGACGGTAGCGGTGCAGCGCGAGGACGGGCGTCACCCAGATCCCCTCGTCGGGGATGTCGGCGAGGTCGGGCGGGTCGGTCTCGAACGCGAGCTCGATCGACTCGCGCAGGAACGACGTGCCGAGGAGGAGCATCTCGAGCGCGCGGGTCTCCTCCTCCGGGAGCCCGTCGCGGAAGCAGAGCTTCCGGCGGCCCTCCGAGACCGGCGGCAGCAGTGCCGAGGCGGCGGACGTCTCCTCGTGCCAGACGCCGAGAGCGTCGAAGAGCGCGTCGGCGCGCCGGGCGAGGACGGGGTCGTCGGCCTGGATCGCCCACGACGCGATCTCGGCGCGGACGGCGGCGTGGTCTTCGGGATGGTGGCGGGCGAACCCGGCGAGCAGCTCGAGGACGTCGCCGAGGGTCTGCCGCGTCACGTCGGGGAGCGGCCCGGTCATGGCCTCGCGGTAGGAGTGGAGGCGCCGCCGGAGCGCCGTGAGCCGCTCCTCGCCGAGGTCGGCCCGCGCGATGTCGGCGACACTCTCCTCCGTGAGGAACGGCAGCCCCGCGTGGAGGAATGCGGGGAGGATCGCACCCGTGTCGACGAGCGGGTCGTCGAGGAGGAGGACGCGGTAGGCCTCGCAGCGGACCCGGACGTCGGGGTGCCGCGCGAGCGCCTGGAGGCGTCGGCGGAGGAGCTCGGCCGTCCGGCGGTCGCCCTGCCTGAGGAGCGCCTCGGCGCGCGAGAGCGCCTCGAGGGCCGTCTCCGGCGGGCCGAAGAGGGCCGCCACCGAGAGGCGGTGGAGCGCGGCGAGCTGAGGTGAGGGGAGCGGCTCGGGGGGCGCGGCGGGCTCTCCCTCGGCGACCTCGTCGCGGGGCGGGAGGAGGACCTCCGCGCAGGAGCCGGGGAGGGGCGTCTCCCAGCCGTCCTTCACCGGGAGGAGGG
>CAZNSS010000759.1:0-2236 GCA_964575465.1 uncultured Holophagales bacterium
GGCGTCGGGGAGGCGGACGCCGAGGAGCCTCCCGACCGTCGGCGCGAGGTCGTAGGGCGTCGCCTCGTCGTCCGACACGCCGGCCTTCACGCCCGCGCCCCAGAAGACGAGCGGGACGTTCGTGTCGTACTCGTACTGTGACCCGTGGCTGCTGCCGCGCGGCTCGGAGTAGACGAGGACGCCCCGCCTCGGCACGAGGAGCGCCTCTCCGGAGCGGACCGCGTCGAAGTCGTTGAGCGCGAACCGGACGTCGCGGTCGTTCGTGTCCCAGCTCTCCCGCTGCGATGCGAGAAGAACGGACTTGAACTCCTCCCCGTAGAGCCGGGCGATCGCTCGCGGGAGGACGCGGTCGATGTCGGCCGCCGTCACCGTGCGGCCCGCCTCCCCGCACGGCCCCGCGACGGTCCGGAGCGCGGGAAGTCCCGGGAGGTTGTACTTCAGGTCGAAGCCCTCGTTCCCGAAGATCGGCTTCGAGCCGGGCGGGAGGCAGAGCTCCTCGGCCAGGTACCGGTTGAGCCGCTCCTCGAAGTTCGTCACGGAGCCGTTTCCGATGAGGACCCTTCCGCCGGTGAAGCTCTTGTCGCGGCGGGCCTCGAGCTCGGGTACGGTCTGGAAGCCGTGGTCGGCGGAGAGCGCGAGGACGACCGTCCCCGCGGGATACTCGCGTTCGAAAGCCTCGAGGAGCCGGCCGAGCTGGACGTCGAGCCTCCGGAGGACGTCGAGGTTCTCCTCGGACTCCGCGCCGTAGGCGTGAGAGACCGTGTCCTGTCCCGACAGCGAGAGGCAGAGGAGGTCCGGAGCGTCGCCCCGGCCCAGCCCGAGCTCCTTGCCGGCCACGACCTCGAGGGCGAGGTCCGCGACGAGCTCGTCGATGAACGGGCTGTAGAAGAGGCCGTGGTAGTAGCCGTTCGGGGCGAGGGAGAGGTCCTTGTCCCAGCCGAGTCCGTTCACGGGGACCTGAAACGTCCTCATCTCGAAGGACGGAACGGGGCGGGCCGTCGGGGCGACGGCGCCGGAGGGGAACGCCGGGTCCGTCATCTTTCGCCAGGTGAGCCCGATCCGGCGCGGGAGGTGCCCCGCCGCGCGCGTCCGGTTGAACTGGGCGACGACCTTCGCGACGACCGCGCCGCCGGGCGAGGTGGCGTCGTACGCGGGAGAGCTGACGAAACGGCCCGTCTCCTGGTCCCACCAGTAGACCGCGTGCTCGCGCCGCTTCCCCGCCATGAAGATCGCCCCGCGGTCCTTCCCGGAGAGGGCGACGACCCTCGCCCCGGGATATCGCTCGAGGAGCCGGTCGCCGAGCGTCGGGACGCGCAGGTTCCCCGGGCCGGGACGGAAGACGTCCTTGCCCGACTCCGGATCGGTGAGCCTCTGATCGGTGCAGTAGACGGATCGCAGCGACCCGTCCTCCCGCGCCTCGAACCACTTGTTCGCGACGATCCCGGTGACGCGCGGCGGGGCTCCCGTGCCGAGCGAGGCGTGGCCCGGGCCGGTCTCCGTGTTCAGGTGCCCGTACTGGGCGTTCCGCTCGACGTGCCCCTCGTCGAGGAGCCGCTTCAGCCCTGCGACGAAGTACGGCCTGTAGTCGAGCAGGCGCTTCATCTGGAGGCCGTCGACCGAGACGAGGACCGCCAGCTTCGGCGACCGGACCGGGGGCGTGGAGGCCTCCCGTCGCGCGGCCTGTGCGAGGGCGAGGAACGAAGCGGCCAGGGAGAGGCCGACGGCGAGGGAGGAGGTGCGCAGTTGCTTCATGTCGTCGAGGAGGCCGCCCTCCCGGGGAGCCATCCGCGATTCTACGGCTCGCGGGGGGCGGGGCGGCCCTCGGGTCGCGCGAGGGCGAGGCGGAGCCCGCTCGCGGCGAGGAGAAGGGCGAGGAGAGAAGCGGCGAGAACGAGAGCGACGTTCACGGCCTTCCACGGCGTCCACTGCAGGTAGTGGACGCGGTAGAGGAGGTCGATCCTCTCGTTCAGCGTTCCCTCCTGCGTGACCTCGGCGGTGACGCGGTCGACGACGACGCGCTTTCCGCCGGAGGTCCGGAAGAGGAAGGCCGGGTCGTCCGAGCCGGTGAGGGTCGAGCGGTGCGACGCCGCCTCCGCGGAGACGATCTCCCCGCAGCTCCGCGCGTGGCGGGACGCGGAGATCGCCCCGTGGGCGAAGGCGCGGGCCACCTCCTCGCTCGCGGGCGGCACGGGTTCGCCGCTCGTCCCGTCGACGGCGGCGGGCCGCCCGTCGCGGC
>CAZNSS010000760.1:0-2234 GCA_964575465.1 uncultured Holophagales bacterium
CGTGCGCGCCCCCCTGCTCGTGCCGCACGAGGACGTGCCGCACGGGGTAGTCGATCATGGCGTCGTAGATCGGCAGGATGGCCCCGCCGGGGTAGCCGAACACCGTGTCGACCCCCTCGCGGACGAGGCATTCCCAGACGATCTGCGCTCCGGTCTTCTTCATGCGGTCCTCCCGGCCGTCCGGCCGACGGGTTGGGTCGTGTCGTCTGCCCGGGCCTCGCCTGCGGCGAGGAGCTCGTCGCCGTCCCGGAGGACGGCGCCGCGGGCGGCGTTCGTGACGAGGGCGCGGTAGCGCCGGAGCCAGGGGCTCGCGACGGTCCGGCGGGGCGGAAGCCCGGCCTCCCGTCGGCGGCGCATCTCCTCGGGAGAGACCTCGAGGTCGAGGGTCCGCGCGTCGAGGTCGAGGGAAACCACGTCCCCCTCGCGGACGAAGCCGATCGGCCCGCCTTCAGCCGCCTCTGGGCTGACGTGGCCGACGCAGGCGCCGCGGGTGCCGCCCGAGAAGCGGCCGTCGGTGACGAGCGCGACCGACTCGCCGAGCCCCATCCCCATGATCGCGGAGGTGGGGGAGAGCATCTCCTGCATCCCCGGCCCCCCGCGCGGCCCCTCGTTCCGGAGGACGACGACGTCCCCCTTCTTCACGAGGCCGTCGAGGATCCCTTCCATCGCGGCTTCCTGGCTCTCGAAGACGACGGCCGGGCCGCGGTGACGCCGCATCGCGCCCGTCACGCCCGCCGTCTTCACGACCGCGCCCTCGGGGGCGAGCGAGCCGAAGAGGACGGCGAGGCCGCCGCGGGCCGAGTGGGGGTTCGTCACGGGGCGGATCACCTCGTCGTCCGAGGCCGGCGCCTGCGCCACGTGGTCGCGGAACGTGCCGGCGACGGTGGGCCGGTCGAGGTGGAGGAGGCCGAGCCCAGCGAGCCGCTCGAGGATCGCCGGGACGCCCCCGGCGCGGTGGACGTCGTCCATGTGCCACGGTCCGCTCGGAGCGACCTTCGCGAGGTGCGGCGTCCGGTCGGCGACCTCGTTGATCCGCTCGACGGGGTAGGCGAGGCCCGCCTCGCGGGCGATGGCGAGCGTGTGGAGGACGGTGTTCGAGGAGCCCCCCATCGCCATGTCGAGGGCGAAGGCGTCGTCGACCGCCTCGCGCGTGACGATCTTCCGGGGGGTCAGGTCCTTCGCGATCAGGTCGACGATCCGGGCGGCGGCCGCCTGCGCGATCGCCTCGCGCTCCCCGGTCCGCGCGAGCGCCGTCCCGTTGAAGGGGAGGGCGAGCCCGAGGGCCTCCATGAGGCAGTTCATCGAGTTCGCGGTGAAGAGGCCGGAGCACGAGCCGCAGGAGGGGCACGCCTTCTTCTCGAGCTCGGAGAGCCGCTCCTCGCCGATCGTTCCCGCGCGGTAGGCCCCGACCCCCTCGAAGACCGAGATCAGGTCGATCGCCCTTCCGGCGCCGTCGCGCCCCGTCGCCATCGGGCCGCCGGAGACGAAGACGGCGGGGACGTCGAGGCGGACGGCCGCCATCAGCATCCCCGGGGTGATCTTGTCGCAGTTCGGGATGCAGACCATCCCGTCGAAGCGGTGGGCCGAGACCATCGTCTCGACGGAGTCGGCGATCAGCTCGCGGGAGGGGAGGGACATCTTCATCCCCTCGTGGCCCATCGCGATCCCGTCGTCGACGCCGATCGTGTTGAACTCGAAGGGGACGGCCCCTGCGGCGCGGACCGCCGCCTTCACGAGGGCGCCGAACTCCCGGAGGTGGACGTGCCCGGGGACGACGTCGACGTACGAGTTGACGACGGCGACGAACGGCTTCTCCCAGTCGTCCTCGCCGACGACGCCCGTCGCGCGGAGCAGGCTCCGGTGCGGCGCCCTCTCGATCCCCTTCTTGACTTCGTCCGACCTCATCGTGTCTCCGTTCTCACTCGGCTGACCCAGAAACGAAGACCCCCGGGTTTCCCCGGGGGTCTGTTGATCGTCGTTGCCTTCAGGCTTAGATCAACTGACCCCCGGCGGGCCAATGACGAGTACCAGAAGGACGAGGACGAGCAGCGAGAGGACGGCCGTCCCGGGGACGAACGCCGGGGCGCTCGTCTCGAAAGTGTCGGGGGCGGTGGTCGGCGTCGTGCGCTGCATGGCGGAAAAGTTGGCGGATAGTGGGGGAATCCCGGGGGCGATGTCAAGAGCGAGCCGTGAGCGAGCCGTGGCGGAGCGAGACGCGACGGGCCGAGACCCGA
>CAZNSS010000761.1:0-2228 GCA_964575465.1 uncultured Holophagales bacterium
CCGCGGCCGCAGCCGGGGCCGCAACGGCGACGGCCCCGGAGGCGGCCGCAGCGCGGGCCGCCTCGGCCTTCGAGCGGATCTCCACGAGGTCGGAGGTGATGAGGCCGTAGAGCGTCTTGGCGACGTCGAACGCGGAGACGCGAGCGGCCCGCGCGATCTCCTCGATCGAACGGGCGCCGTCGGTGTTCGTCACGACGAGCCACTCCATCGGCGTGAGCGTGACGGGCTCGCTGAGACCTTCGCGGCAGACGAGCTGCGGGACCGCGTCCGTCGTGGGGATCTTCTTCGAGAGGATCTTCCACTCGTCGCTCCGTCGCGCGGCCTCCATCAGGAGGTTGGTGTTGGAGCGCGTGATCGTGCGGGCGTCGGCGTCGACTCCGGCGGAGAACTGGAACTGGCCCTCGTTCCAGAGCGCGAGGGCGTAGATGGCGTCCTCGCCCTGGATGTCGTTCACCGTGGCGTGCGTGATCTGGCCGTTCTGGATGTACACGGCGCCCCTGTCGGCGCCGCGGGTCAGGGAGAACATTCCCGTCTTCCCCGACACGGCGACGAGCTGGACGATGTCCGCGAGCGGAAGTTCTTTGAGGGATCCTTGGAACGACATTTCTGCGCGGTCTCGCGAGACGGGACGATAGCACCCGCTTCCCGGTAGCTCAACCGCCCACGCGCGGGCGAACCGGGGAGGGGGAGGAGCCCGCCCGGGAGGCGCGCCGTCCGGCCGCAGTCCGGAAGCCATGCGTCATCGCGGCGGCCGCGGCGTCGGCGGCGTCGAGGGAGAGGCGCCCGGTGACGGAGGGGGGGCCGAGGAGGGCGAGCACCATTCGGCGCACCTGCTCCTTGTCGGCCTGGCCCGACCCGGTGACGGTCTTCTTGATCTCCGCCGGCGTCACCTCGTGGACCGGGAGCGACGCGCGGGCCAGGGCGAGGAGAAGGACGCCGCGCGCCTCGCCGAGCGTGATGAGGCTCTGGGGGTTGACGCCCGAGAAGACCCGCTCGACGGCGGCCTCGTCGGGCCGCTCGCGCTCGACGACCGCGAGGAGGGCGTCGTGGAGGGCGAGCAGCCGATGGGCGAACGTGGTCGTCGTGGAGGGCCGGAGGACGCCCGCCGCGAGGAGGCGGGGAGGGCCGTCGAACGAAACGACCGCCCAGCCGGCGGCGCGGCTCCCCGGGTCGACGCCGAGGATCCTCACCGCCCGCGGAGAATCAGGCGTCCTGCAGGTACTGGTCGTCGATGTCGCCGCTCGACCAGACCTTCTGGACGTCGTCGTTGTCCTCGATCATGTCGAGGAGCTTCAGGAGCGCGGGGGCCTTGTCGCCGACGGCCACGGTCGTGCCGGGGATCATCTGGACCTCGGCCGTCTGGAGCGTGAAGCCCTTCGCCTCGAGCTGCGACTTGACCGTCTCGAACGACTGCAGGTCGGTGAAGATCTCGAAGACGTCGGAATCCTCGGCCTTGAAGTCCTCCGCGCCCGCCTCGAGCGCCGCTTCCATGAGCGCGTCCTCGGAGGCCGCTCCCTTCTCGACGGCGAGGTAGCCCTTCTTGGAGAACTGGAAGGCGACGGAGCCGGCGGCGCCCATGTTGCCGCCGTACTTCGTCAGGAGGTGGCGGATCTCCGCGGTCGTCCGGTTCTTGTTGTCGGTCATGGCCTCGATCAGGATCGCGGCGCCGCCCGGGCCGTAGCCTTCGTAGACGACCTCCTCGTAGGTGACCCCCTCGAGCTCGCCCGTCCCCCGCTTGATCGCCTTGTCGATGTTGTCCGCCGGCATCGACGCCTTCTTGGCCGCCTGCACCGCGCTCCGGAGGCGCGGGTTCGAGTCGATCGCGCCGCCGCCGACCTTGGCGGACATCGTGATCTCCTTGATGATCTTCGTGAAGAGCCGGCCGCGCTTGGCGTCGGCCGCGCCCTTCTTGTGCTTGATCGTGCTCCACTTGCTATGTCCGGACATGGCTCACCTCGAGGAGTGCGGGCCGCTCGGGCCAGGATTCAGGAACCGCGGATTCTAGCAGGCGGTGGACCCTCCCGGAGGGCTTCGAGGGTCCCGTCGGTCCGGAGCGCGAGGAGGGCGCGGAAACGCGTCCCGGACGAGGGGGCGTCGGCGCCGAGCGCGGCCTCGACGTAGGTCTCCGTCAGGCCGACGCCCCCGTGGAGAGCGACGATGTCGGCCTCCCGGCCGGCGTGGGCGCGGGCGAAGCGCCGACGCACGTCGGCGTCGAGGGCGCGCAGGCG
>CAZNSS010000762.1:0-2228 GCA_964575465.1 uncultured Holophagales bacterium
CAGGGGGCCCGACCCCGCGGCGCTCGCCGCGGCGGCGAGGCCGGACGGAGCGCCCCTCGAGCGGATCGCGGTGCGCGACGGGACGCGCGTGACGCTCCTCCCCGTCGACGCGGTGGAGTGGGCGAAGGCCGAGGACGACTACGTCCTCATCCGCTCGGCCGGCAGGAGCCACCTGAAGCACCAGACGCTCGCCGACCTCGCCGCGCAGTTGCCGCCCGCACTCTTCGTCCGGGTCCACCGCTCTTGGGTCGTGAACGCCGCGAGGATCTCCTCCGTCGAGGAGGGGAGGACGGCGGTGATGGCCGACGGGGAGCGTGTCCCGGTCAGCCGGGCGGGCGCGGCGCGCCTGAGGGGGCGGCTCCCGAAGAAGTGAGGACCCACGGCCTCGGCCGCGGCGGTGGAGCGCGGCTCCCGGTGGATAATCGCCCGTGCCGTTCCCGGGGCGCCGGGAAGCACACGCGTTCGACCCCCGCGAAGGAACGGGACCCGCGCCAGGAACAGACGAGCCGTAACGAGCTCCGGGAGGACCCGGAGCGTGGAGGGTCCGACGATGCCCCTGCCCCCGAACCTCCCGCCTCGAACGCTCCGGGTCGGCGTCCTCTCCCACCTCGCCTCGATCCGGCCCTGGGAGATCCACGACCACGTCACGGCCCTCGCGCTGACGCAGGTGTACGAATCGCCTTACGCCCCGTCCCCGGACGGCGGGTCGCCCGTCCCGGAGCTCCTCTCGGAGCCCCTGCGGCAGGAGGGGGACCCCCTCACCCTCTCGGCCCCGGTGCGGTCCGGCGCGACCTTCTCCGACGGCACCCCCTGCACGGCGGCGGCGATCGTCGCGTCCCTCGCGAGGGTCCGGGACCTCTCGGCGCGCGCGGAGGTCCGCGCCCGGAGCGAGCGCGTGGAGTTCCGCCTCAAGGCGCCCGATCCGCACTTCGCCACCTTCCTGACGCAGCCGTTCTGCGGCGTGGCGCTCGAGAGCCGGGGACAGCTCCTCGGGACGGGGCCGTTCCTTCCCCCCGAGCCGCTCGAAGGCGACGACGCGGTCCGCGCCGGGAAGGTCCTCCTCCGTGCGAACCCGCGCGCGGCCAAGGCGCCTTCGCTCGGCGGCGTCCTCCTCGAGGTCTACCCCGATGCCGAGGCGCTGCTCGCCGCCGTCCACGCGGGCGAGGTGCACGTCACGTACGCGCTCACGTTCTCGCACCTCGCCCGGCTCCGCGGCGCGCCCGTCTACCCGAAGACGCTCGACGGCAGCAGCACCGGCATCCTCTTCCTCAATGTTCAGCGCCCGGCGCTGTCGGACCCGCGGCTCCGGCGCGCCATCTGCTCCGCCATCAGCCGGACCGAGATCGCCCGCGTCAGCTACGGCCCCCTCGGCATGGGCTTCGCGGCGACCGGCCTCCTCCCCCCGTTCCTGAAGAAGGAGGCCCCGATCGGCGCCGTCGACGGGAGCCCGGTCCAGGCCCGGCAGCTCCTCGCCGAGGCCGGGCTTCCCGCGCCGGAGAAGCTGACGCTCGTCCTGACGTGGGGCCCGAAGCCCTACATGCCCGACCCGCCGGTCGTGGCGAAGGCGATCGTCGAGAGCCTCCGGCCCCTCGGCACGGAGATCACCGTCCTCCAGCCCCGCGACCGGGCGGAGTACGTCGGGCACCTCGAGCGGGCGGACTACGACCTCCTCCTCGGAGGGTGGATCGCGGACACCCCGCTCGCTTCCGACTTCGTCGACTCGCTCCTCCTCTCGACGATGGTCACCTCGAAGTCGGCGCCGCGTGCCGCCGCCTACAACCTGTCGCGGTGGCAGGACCCGGGAACCGACCGGGACCTCGAGAAGTTCCGGAAGACGCAGGACCTCAGGGACCTGCTCCCGATCGCCCGGACGGTGCAGGAGCAGGGACTCCTGGTGCCGCTCCTCCACGGCAAGCTGATCGCCATCTCTCACCGCGACACGCGGCGGTTCGTCCCGTCGCCCCTCGCCCGGTCGCGGCTCGGCGACATGGAGCTCTAGGACCGTGCGGAGCGTCATTCGACACCCGGGCCGACCGTCGCGCTCGGCTACACTAGCCGCCGGACTGCAGGCGCGGCGGTGGCCTGCCGGCAGGGAGAGCCGTTCATGAAACTGAAGAAGGTCCTGATCGTCGACGACTCGGAGCTCGTCCACAAGATGCACGGCCTGGTCCTCCAGCGGTACCAGAAGTGCGAGGTCGTCCACACGTACGACGGGAACCAGGCGCTCG
>CAZNSS010000763.1:0-2228 GCA_964575465.1 uncultured Holophagales bacterium
CCACGCTCTCCTCGCGGCGCTCCGGCCCGAGACCGTCGCCCTCGCCTCCGCCCGCCGGCTGAAGGCGCTGCTCTTCGACGCCCCGCTCCGTACCGGGCCGCCGAGGCTCGTCCTCCGCGCCCTCCGTCGCGCCGAGGCCGAGGGCTCCTGATTCGCGCCCGGCCGCGGATCGCGCGGGACTAAACTCGCCGCCCGTGCGCATTGGAGACCTCCTCGGCCCGGACGTCCTCGAGATCGTCCGCGACGACCCCGCGGCGCTCCGCGAGGGTCTCCGGGAGTTCCACCCGGCCGACGTCGGCGACCTCCTCGCGGCGATCCCGCGGGAGGACCGGATCCCCGTCCTCGAGCAGCTCCACGAGGAGCAGCTCGGCGCCGTCCTCTCGTACCTCGGCGGGGGCGTCCTCCGGATGGCCCTGACGCGCCTCCCACCCTCGAAGATCGCCATGGCGCTCGACTCCCTCGAGCCCGACGACTCGGCCCGCCTCCTCTCCTTCCTCCCCGAGGGGCGACGCCTGCCGGTGCTGAACCGGATGTCGGCGAAGGACGCCGCGGCGGCCCGTGGGCTCCTCGCGTGGGAGCCGGGGACGGCGGGCCGTCTCATGACGGACCGGTTCGTGAAGGTCGGTCCCGACTGGACGGTCGCCGAGACGATGGCGCACCTCCGGAAGATCGACCCCGAGGTCGCGACCGTCGCCGACCTCTACGCCGTCGACGAGAAGGGGCGCCTCGTCGGCGTCATGTCGCTGCGCAAGCTCCTCCCCGCCGAGCCCGGCCGGCGGGTCTGGGAGCTGATGACCCACGACGTCATCTCCGTCTCCCCGACGACCTCGCAGGAGGAGGTCGCGCGCCTCGTCTCGAAGTACGGCTTCAACGCGATGCCGGTCGTCAGCGAGGAGGGGACGGCCCTCGGCGTCGTGACCGTCGACGACGTCGTCGACGTCCTCGTCGCCCGCGAGACCGAGGCGGCCCTCGCGATGGGCGGCGTCGCGGCGCCGAGCGACCCCGACGACAAGCACGAGTTCAGCTACTTCGGCTCGAGCGTCTTCCAGGTCGTGAAGAGCCGCGCCGGGTGGCTCCTGCTCCTGTTCGTCGCCGAGACGCTCACCGGCACCGTCCTCCGCCACTTCGAGGGCGAGCTCGCGAAGGTCGTCGCCCTCGCCTTCTTCATCCCGCTCGTCATCGGCACGGGGGGCAACGCGGGGAGCCAGACGGTCTCGACGATCATCCGCGCGATCGCGCTCAAGGAGGTCTCGGTCCGGAACGTCTTCCGGGTCCTCCTCAAGGAGTCGGCGACCGGCCTCATCCTCGGCTCCGTCCTCTGCGCCTTCGCGTTCCTCCGCGTCCTCCTCTGGGGAACGGGGGCCCAGCTCGCGCTCACCGTGGGGCTGACGATGTTCGCGGTCTGCCTCTGGGCGAACATCATCGGGGCGGTCGTGCCGCTGCTCGCCTCGAGGCTGAAGATCGACCCCACGGTCGTCTCGGCGCCGCTCATCACCACGGTCGTCGACGCCACGGGGCTCGCGATCTACATGCTCATCGCCCAGGCGGTCATCAAGGACATCTGAGGCCGCCGCCGGATGCGGAACCGCCGCCGGCGAGCCGGCGGCGGCGCAGACCCTGGCGGAGGGCGGAGGGAGCTACCGGCTCCCGCCCTTCTTCTTCATCATCTCCTCGATCATCTTCCGCTGCTCGGGAGACATGTTCTTCATGGCGTCGTCCATCTGCTTCTGCTGCTCGGGAGACATCATCGTCCCCATCATGCTCGTTTCCTTGTATCCGGCGGGGACCTCGAAGGTCGACGCGGGAAGCGGCCGCTTCTCGGCCTTCACGAGCTCCCAGGTCACCATCGCCTCGGGCTTGCCCTTCTCGCGGACGACCATCCGGATCGGCATCCCCTCGAGACCGTTCGCCTTCATCGCCTTCTCGAGCGACTGCGACGAGGCGTCCCGCCGCCCCGCGCCGAGCATGCCGGCGCCCCCGAGGATCTCCTTCGAGACGCAGACCTCGTTCTCGGAGGTCCCCCCCTCCTGGGCGAGGAGGGCCTTCTCGCACGCGTAGCCGGCGACGGAGTCGGAGCCGAGCCGCTTCACGGTCCACTTCTTGTCCTGCTCCGACTTCGGGAGGTTCTTCTGCATCTCGTTGACGTCGATCCGCGCGTAGCTCTTCTGCGCGTCGTTGATCATGTAGGAGATGCCGGGCTCGGCCGTCTTCGAGAGGACGACCATCTT
>CAZNSS010000764.1:0-2216 GCA_964575465.1 uncultured Holophagales bacterium
CCGCGGGAGCGTCCCGACGAGGAGGGCGGCGCCGTCGCGCGAGAGCCGGGCCGAGAGCGACCCCGCGTCCTCCCGCGGCCCGACCGGCGTCCGCGCGACGGCGTAGACCGGGCCGGTGTCCATCCCCGCCTCCATCCGCATGATCGAGACGCCCGACTCCTCGTCCCCCGCGAGGAGCGCCGCCTGGACCGGCGAGGCGCCCCGCCACCGCGGGAGGACCGAGCCGTGGACGTTCACGCAGCCGAGTCGCGGGAGGTCGAGGACCCGCTGCGCGAGGATCTTCCCGTAGGCGACGACGACGAAGACGTCGGCCCGCGCCTCCGCGAGGCGCGCGACGGCGGGCTCGTCCTTCAGCGTCGGCGGCTGGAAGACGGGAAGGGAAAGCCCGCCGGCGCGCCGCGCGACCGGCGGGTCGGAGAGCTCTCCCGAGCGCCCCACCGGCTTCGCCGGCTGGGAGACGACGAGCGCGATCTCGTGGCCCGCGGCGACGAGGGCGTCGAGCGAGGGAAGTGCGAAGTCGGGCGAGCCGAAGAAGACGATGCGCATCCCGGTCCGGTGCCGCCGCTCAGCGCGGCTGGCGGTCGACGTCGTCGTAGTAGTCGGGCGGCACGAGGACCTCGCGGCTCTTGGCGCCCCCCGACGGCGGACCGACGATGCCGTCGCGCTGCATCATGTCGATGAGCTTGCCGGCGCGGGAGAAGCCGATCTCGAGCCGTCGCTGGAGGAACGAGATCGAGGCCATCCGCTCGCGGACGACGAGGCGCGCCGCCTGGTCGTACATCGGGTCGTTCTCGTCGGAGCCCACCCGCCCGCCGCGCGCCGCCGCCTCGATGAGGGCCTCGCGGTCGGCCGTGACCGAGTCGTCGTAGATGGGCCTCGCCTGCTTCTTCAGGAAGCGGCAGATCTCCTTGATCTCGTCGCCCGAGACGAATCCGCCGTGGACGCGCTGCAGGTACGAGGTGCCGGGGGGGAGGAAGAGCATGTCCCCCTGGCCGAGGAGCGCCTCGGCCCCCGTCGCGTCGAGGATCGTCCGCGCGTCGATCTTCGTCCGCGTCGTGTAGGAGATGCGGCACGGGAGGTTCGCCTTGATCGTCCCGGTGATGACGTCGACCGAAGGACGCTGCGTCGCGAGGATCAGGTGGATGCCGACGGCGCGCGCCTTCTGCGCGAGCCGGGCGACCGACTCCTCGATGTCCTTCGGGGCCGTCATCATCAGGTCGGCGAGCTCGTCGATGACGACGACGATGTAGGGCATCGGCGAGATCGAGCCGTCGGGCCCGTCGGCCTTCAGCTTCTCGCCGATCTTCTCCCGCACCTCGGCGACGGCCTCGGGGTCCCGGATCGCCGCGTTGTACTGCTCGATGTTCCGGACGCCGGGCCACTCGGAGAGGAGCTTGTACCGCCCCTCCATCTCGTCGACGGCCCACTTCAGCGCGTTCGCGGCCTTCTTCGGGTCGACGACGACCGGCACGAGGAGGTGCGGCAGGTCGTCGTAGTCCTTCATGTCGTTCATCTTCGGGTCGACGAAGATGAACTTCACCTCGTCGGGGCGGGCCTTGTAGAGGATCGACGTGATCATGCCGTTCACGCCGACGCTCTTCCCCGCGCCCGTCATCCCCGCGACGAGGAGGTGGGGCATCCGCGCGAGGTCGGCGACGATCGGGTTCCCCTCGACGTCGATCCCGAGCGCGATCGTCAGGAGCGACGGGGAGCGCTTGAACTTCTCGCTCTCGATCACCTCGCGGAGCGAGATGAGGTCGCGGTTCCGGTTCGGCACCTCGATGCCGATCGCGGCCCGCCCCGGGATCCGCTCGATCCGGACCTTCTCGGCCGCCAGCGCGAGGGCGAGGTCGTTCTCGAGGCCGGCGACCTGCGCGACCTTCACACCGGCCGAGGGCTTGAACTCGTACGTCGTGACGACGGGGCCGGGGCGGTAGCTGTCGACGACCCCCTCGACGCCGAACTCGAGGCACTTGGCCGCGATGAGCTCCATCGTCTGCTGGAACTCCTCGCGCGTCTTGTCGCGGTCCCTCTTCGGCGCGGAGCGGAGGAGCTTCTCGGGAGGGAAGACCCAGCCGTTCGACTCCTTCGGCGAGGGGAACGGGAGGACGCGCTGCGGCGGCGGCTCGGTCTTCTTCAGCTGCGCGGGGCGCGCGACCGGGACGGGCCGCGGCGGCGGGGGCGGCGGGGCGGCGGCGGCGCCCGTCGCGACGCCC
>CAZNSS010000765.1:0-2215 GCA_964575465.1 uncultured Holophagales bacterium
TGATGAAGACGGAGCAGGTGAGGCCGTCGAGGTCTCCGCGCGTGACGAGGCGCATGGTTCGGCCCGCCATTGTCACCCGGCACGGCCCTCCCGCAAAGGCGCCCCCGGGCCCGGGTCGCCGGCTAGAAACGGCCCCGCACCGCGAGCTGGACGAGCGTCTCCCGGGCGCGCTCCGGAAGCCCGACGAGGACGCGGGCCGGGCGCGTCGAGTCGACCGAGAGGAGCTCGAGGACGGCCGTCGTCCGCTGGTCGAGGTCGACGCCCCAGGCCGCCGTCCAGGCGTCGCCCTCCTCGTCGTTCGGGTCGACGACCGCGTACCGGTCCTCGTCGCGCGCGCGGAACCGCTCGTAGCGGATCGACAGGCGGTGGCGGCCGAGGGGGGCGCTCGCGAGCAGGTACCACGTCCCGTAGTAGACGTCGACGGCTTCGTCCGGTCCCATGGCGCTCCAGCCGTCGAGGAGCTGCCCGAGGACCTCGATCCGCCCGGGGAGCCTGAGCCTCGCGCCCGCCGCGGCGAAACGGGTCTTCCAGGCGTACTGCCCCTGCTCCAGCGCGAGCGGGTCGCCGCGGTTGTCGTAGAGGAGCGTCCTCACCTCGAAGCGCTCGGGCATCTCGAACGACGCCGAGGCGTACCAGCCGGCCCGCCCGTCCACCTCGCGGAACGGCTCGACCCAGGGCTCCTGCTCCGGAAAGACCCCGTCCGGCCCGAAGACGGGCAGGGGCGCGAGCGGGAGCCTGTCGGTCCGTCCCGTCTGGCGGTCCCCGACCGCCCATCCGCGCCAGGCGAGGAGGCTGCCGCACGGGTCGTTCCCGCCGAAGACGGCCCCCGTGAGCGCGAGGTCTGCCGTGGGGAGGAAGAGCTCGAGCGACGCCTCGAGACCCGTCACGCGGACCTCCTCCCCGATCCAGGAGTTCAGCGCCGAGGCGGTGAGGGTCCGCGTCGGGCTCCAGGCGACGCCGTCGTTCTCGAGCGACAGCGGGGGAAAGAAGTGCCCCGCCTTCAGGCGGACGCCGAGGAGGTCCGAGAGCCGCGGCCGGTACGAGGCCCAGGCCTCGACGAGGTCGATGCCCGCGAGGCCCGGCGTCGGGTAGGAGCCCGTGTCGACGTTCACCTGGGCGTGCACGCGGAGCTCCTCGCCGAGGCCCGCGCGGAGGACGACGGACGACTGCGCGAGCGCGAGGACGGTCCGGCGGTCGCCGTCTTCGCCGCCCCACCGGAGCTTGCCGAGGCCGCCGTCGAGCCACCCCGTCGTGGTGTCCGCCCGGACGGCCCGGAGGTCGACGAGCCCGTCGACGCGGAGCCGGAACCCCTCCTCGGCCGCCGCCGGCACGGCGAGGAGGAAAGCCGCCAGGAGGAGCGGGCCCCGCACGCCTCGAGTATAGGAGCCCGTCCCGGCGCCCCGGGCCCGGGGGTGACGTGCGGCCCCGGCTCCCCCGGGGCCGCACCCCCGCGCGCTCAGACTCTCTCGAAGACCGTCGCCACGCCCTGGCCGAAGCCGATGCACATCGTGGCGACCCCTGTCGTGGCGTGCCTGGCCTTCATCAGGTGGAGGAGCGTCCCGCAGATGCGGGCGCCCGAGCAGCCGAGCGGGTGGCCGAGGGCGATCGCGCCGCCGTTGAGGTTCACCCTCTCGTCCATGACGTCGAGGAGGCCGAGGTCCTTGAGGACCGGGAGCGACTGGGCCGCGAAGGCCTCGTTGAGCTCCCAGAGGTCGACGTCGCCCGGCTTCATCCCGATCCGCGCGAGCGCCTTCTTCGTCGCGGGCACCGGGCCGTAGCCCATGATCGACGGGTCGCAGCCGGCGGCGGCCATGGAGCGGATCTTCGCCATGGGCGACTTGCCGAGCTCCTTCGCCTTCTCGGCCGACATCACGAGGAGCGCCGAGGCGCCGTCGGAGATGGCGGACGAGTTGCCCGCGGTGATCGTCCCGTTCTTCGGGTCGAACGCGGGCTTCAGCTTCGCGAGCCCTTCGAGCGTCGTCTCGGGGCGGATGACCTCGTCGAAGTCGAACGACTTCAGGGCCCCGTCCTCGTCGTGGCCGTCCACGGGGACGATCTCCTCCCGGAAAGCCCCGGAACGCATCGCCTCGGACGCCCGCATCTGGGAGCGGAGCGCGAACTGGTCCTGCTGCTCGCGGGTGATGCCGTGGAGGCGGCCGAGGTACTCGGCGGTGAGGCCCATTGCGCCGGCGGCCTTCGCGTTGCGCTTCGAGTT
>CAZNSS010000766.1:0-2214 GCA_964575465.1 uncultured Holophagales bacterium
GCGTTCGAGAACGCCGTCCCCGCCATGTTCGAGGCGATGAGCATCTGCCCGCGGGCCACGAGGTCCGTACCTTCCGCGACGGCCCGCGGCAGGAACTCCCGGATCAGGCGGATGGCGTGGAGCGCCAGGCCGTCGGCGATCGGCTCCTTCTGCTGCGAGTGGATCGCCTCGACCGCGTGGGACATGGCGTCCATCCCGGTCGCGGCGGTGAGGCCCGGCGGGAGGCCGACGGTCAGCTCGGGGTCGAGGAGCGCCGTGTTCGGGATGATGTTGTAGTCGCCGAAGAGGAGCTTCTGGTGCGCCTCGTGGTCCTTGATGACCGCGACGTAGGTCACCTCGCTCCCCGTGCCGGCCGTCGTCGGAATCGCGACGTGCGGCGTCTGGGGGCGCCTGAGGACCTGGAAACCCTCGTAGTCACGCAGGGACCCGCCCTCCTTGAGGACGATGGCGATCCCCTTGGCGGTGTCGATGGCGCTCCCGCCGCCGACGCTGACGATGCAGTCGGCGCCCCGCTCTCGCGCGAACGCGGCGCCGGCGTCGACGATGTGCACGCCCGAGTCGGGGACGACGTCGGAGAAGACCCCGGCGCAGCTTTCCCCGAGCGTCTTCTCGACCCGCCCGGGGACGTCGGTGCGGCTCGCCAGGACCGCGTCGGTCACGACGAGCGCGCGCGAGCAGCCGAGCGCCCTGACCTCCTCCCGCACGTCCCGGGCGCACCCCGGCCCGAAGACGACGCGAGTCGTGTTCATGTAGATGAAGGAGAGGCTCGAGTCGTAGTTCACGGTGCTCCTCCCATGCTGCCGCCCGCCGCGGCGTGTCCCCGGTGAAGGGCCCTTGCTCCCGCGCGCGCCGGCGGGTCAGGGCTCGTCGAGGAACTGTGTCGGCACGCGCGTGGCGCAGGTCACGAGCGCCTGGGCGGCCTTGACGTTCCTCACGATGATCTGGAGGTTGCCCTTGAGCTTGAGCTTGCCCTGCATCATTCCCTTGACCGGCTCGAGCTCCTTGTGGATGACCTGCTTCCAGCGGGCGTAGTCGCCGAAGATGCAGAACGGGGCCGTCTGGGCCTCATCCACCGTGCAGTGGTGGGCCTCCCGGCAGACTCCCTCGTGGAGGTCCAGCCAGATGCCGTAGGGCTCGGCGAGGCCGATCTCGGGCTGGGCGTTCACCACGAGGGCCGTCACGCC
Source organism: uncultured Holophagales bacterium (assembly GCA_964575465.1). GTDB lineage: Bacteria > Acidobacteriota > Thermoanaerobaculia > UBA5066 > UBA5066 > UBA5066. The sequence continues at coordinate 1,185 of CAZNSS010000766.1, forward strand.
GTACGTCCACGGCTTTCCCCCCTCCTTGTACTCGGGGCTCTCGTTGATCGCCGTGAAGAAGGCTCCGACCCACTCGTCGGAAGGGAACCTGATCGACATACTCTCCTCCGTCCGGTGCGCGCCCGCGCGAGGGCGGGGCCGCACCTCTTCTCGTCGCTATTCGGGGCCTACCTGTAGAGGGCCGCGCCGACCTCGGCGAGGCCCGCGTTCTCCAGCACGGCCGCGACCGGCCGGCCTTCCTCGTCCAGGCCGCGGATCTCGTAGTACTCCCGGAGCATCGTCGCCTCGTCGGGGACGAGGCCCGCCGCCGCCCCGTCCGGGACCGGGGTGCGGATCTTCGCGGGGAGGCGGTCGTCGGCGCGCGTGACGCCCATCAGGTTGTTCAGCGAACGCTTCAGGAGCCAGAGCCGCTCGCCGGTCCGGCGGTACTCCTCGATCGAGTAGTCCTCCCAGCCGGTAACCGTCCGGATCGCGCGGATCAGGTCGTCGAACTGGTAGCACCACATGTCGAACTCGCAGAGGGCGAGCGCGTTCAGCGGGACTCCCAGGTCCTCGCCGATGAGCACCATCGGCGCCTTCCCCTCGCTCGTCAGGCCGTCGTAGTTCTCCTCGAGGCCGACGTCGGTGTAGGCGGCGAGCCCGTGCTCGATCGCCTCGACGAGGTGCGCCTTGTGGCACGCGCCGCGGTAGGAGGTCATGTAGGCGAGGGCGAGCCCGTGAGACCCGCGGGGGTCGTGCATCGGGATCTCGAGCCCCTTGATCTCCGCGGTCAGCGCCTCCGAGCCCCGCCCGAGGCGCTTCGCCGCGCCGCGGCTCCCCTCGGCGAGGAGGTCGCCGATCCCCTCGCGTCGGGCGATCCTGTGGAGGAGCGCGATCGCCCCGTCGACGTTGCCGAACTCGAGCGGGATGCCACCGGTGTCCTCGAGCGTGAGGAGCCCCTTCGAGAAGCAGTCGTAGGCCCAGGCGATCGTGCACCCGGCCGTGATCGAGTCGACGCAGTACCGGTTGCACCACTCGTTCGACTTGATGA
>CAZNSS010000767.1:0-2208 GCA_964575465.1 uncultured Holophagales bacterium
GGAACTTCGCCTCGCCGTCCTTGAGGCTGATCGAGTTGACGACGGACTTCCCCTGGAGACACGAGAGTCCCGTCTCGACCACCTCCCAGCGGGAGCTGTCGATCATGACCGGGAGCCGCGCGATGTCGGGGTCGGCGGAGAGAAGGTCCAGGAAGCGGCGCATCGCCGCGACGGAGTCGAGCATCCCCTCGTCCATGCAGACGTCGAGGACGTTCGCGCCTCCTTCCACCTGCTGCCGCGCGACGCCGAGCGCCCCCTCGTAGTCGTTCGCCGCCACGAGCTTCGCGAACCGCGGAGAGCCGGTGACGTTCGTCCGCTCCCCGACGACGATGAAGTTGGAATCGGGGCGGATCGTCAGCGGCTCGAGGCCCGAGAGGCGGGTGAGCCGTTCGACCGCCGGAACAGGACGCGGCGGCAATCCCCGGACCGCCTCGGCGATCGCCCGGATGTGCGCGGGGTTCGTCCCGCAGCAGCCGCCGACGACGTTCACCCAGCCCGCCCCGGCGAAGGCACGCACGTCACCGGCCATCGACTCCGGCGTCTCGTCGAAGCCGCCGAAGGCGTTCGGGAGGCCCGCGTTCGGGTAGGCCGAGACGAGGACGGGGGCGATCCGCGAGAGCTCCTCGAGGTACGGCCGCATCTCCTTCGGGCCGAGGGCGCAGTTGATACCGACCGAGAGGAGGGGGGCGTGGGAGACGGAGTTCCAGAACGCTTCGACCATCTGGCCAGAGAGGGTCCGTCCGCTCCGGTCGGTGATCGTCACCGAGAGCATGAGCGGCAGGGCGGTGCCCCGCTCGGCAAAGACCTCGTCCACGGCGACGAGGGCGGCCTTGCCGACGAGCGTGTCGAAGACCGTCTCGACCAGGAGGAGGTCGACGCCTCCGTCGAGGAGGCCGCGGACCTGCTCGGAATAGGCCGTGACGAAATCGGCGAAGACGTTCGTCCGCTTCCCCGGGTCGTTCACGTCGACGGCCAGGGAGAGGGTCCGGTTCGTCGGGCCGATCGACCCGGCGACCCACGCCGTGCGCCCGGGGTTCGCCGATTCGAAGCCTCGGACCGCCTCGCGCGCGACGCATGCGGCCGCCGCGTTCATCTCGCGAACGTGGGCCTCGAGCCCGTAGTCGGCCATCGAGATCGCCTGCGCGCTGAAGGTGCAGGTCTCGAGGATGTCCGCGCCGGCGTCGAGGTAGGAGCGGTGGATCTCGCGGACGACGTCCGGCCGCGTGAGCGGGAGGACGTCGGCGCACCCCTTCAGCTCGCGCGGGTGGTCCGCGAAGCGCGTGCCGCGGTAGGAGGCCTCGTCCAGGCGGTAGGGCTGGATCATCGTCCCCATTCCGCCGTCGAGGACGACGATCCGCTCGGCGAGCGCCTTCGCGAGGGCCTCGGGAACGGGTGCGGGGGGCCTCAATTCACGCCCCCGGCCGCTTCCGTGGGACGCTGCGGCTCCTCGCGCGGCGGCAGCGCCGCGAGGACCTTCTTCACGACGTCGTACCGGGCCATCGGCATCATGTGGATGCCGCGAGCGCGGGAGGAGATGGCCAGCGCCAGCTCGATGCCGATCGCGATCCCCTCCTCGGCCTCGAACTCCGGCCCCTTGTCCGCCGCGCGGCGCATCCTCGCGAGGATCGCCTCCGGGACGACCATCCCCGGGACCTCGTTCGCGAAGTAGAGGGCCTGCTTGAGGCTCTTCGGCGGGATGAGGCCGACGAGGACGGGGATCACCCGCGCCTCGGGCCTCGCGAAGAAGCGGTCGAGCGCGGCGACGTCGTAGACCGGCTGCGTCTGGGCGAAGGTCGCACCCGCCTCGATCTTGGCCGCGAGCTTGGCGATCTCGAGGTCGAGGTCGGGGGAGGCCGGGTTCGCGGCGCAGGCGATGGCGAACGACGTCGCCGTACCGATCGGCGCGCCTCCCATGTCGACCCCGGCGTTCAGCCCCTTCACGATCCGGAGGAGGCCGAGCGTGTCGACCTCGCCGACGTGCCGCCCCTGCGGGTAGTCGCCGATCTTGAGCGGGTCGCCGCCGACGACGAGGAGCGCCTTGATGCCGAGGCCCGCCGCGCCGAGGAGGTCCGACTGGATTCCGAGGACGTTCCGGTCGCGCGGGGAGAAGTGGAAGACGGTGTCGACGCCGGTCTCGTGCCGGATCATGTGTGCGACGGCGATGGAGGACATCCGGAGGCGCGCCATCGGGTTGTCGGTGACGTTCAC
>CAZNSS010000768.1:0-2201 GCA_964575465.1 uncultured Holophagales bacterium
GCCCCCGGCAGGTAGCTCTCGACCGCGTCGAGGATGTCCTCGAACCTGAGCACGGACGGATTATGGCGGCACCGCTCTCCCCAGCGCGCCGGGCGGGGTTCGGGTAACCTCCCCCGGATGTCCGAACCTGCCCCCGCCCCCGTCGCCGAGCCCGGCCCCGATCCAGCTCCCCCGGCCTCACCGAACCCCGTCCTGCGCGCTCTGGCCGCGCCCCGACGGTGGGTCCGGTCGCTCTACGACTGGACGATGCACTGGGCCGACACCCCGCAGGCGCTCGGGGCGCTCTTCTTCATCGCCGTGCTGGAGTCGTCGGTCTTCCCGATCCCGCCCGACGTCCTGCTCATCGCGATCGTCGCGTCTTCCTCCCGGCTCTGGATCCGCAGCGCCGCGCTGTGCACCGCCGGCTCCGTGATCGGAGCGGTCGGCGGTTACCTGATCGGGCACGCCTTCATGGCGACCGCCGGCCAGGCCATCGTCTCCTTCTACAACGCCCAGCACCACTGGGCGAAGGTCGTCGAGCTCTACAACGGCGAGTGGGGAATCTGGTTCCTCGCCGCGGCCGCGTTCACTCCGATCCCCTACAAGGTCGCCACGATCGCGGCCGGGGCGACGGGGATGGCCTTCGTCCCGTTCATCCTGGTCAGCGTGGTCGGCCGGGGCGCGCGTTTCTTTCTCGTGTCCGGGCTCCTCCGGCTCTTCGGCCCGGCCATCCGCCGGCACCTCGAAAGGAACTTCGACCTCGCGGCCCTCGCGTTCCTCGTCCTGCTCGTCGGCGGCTTCGTCGTCCTGAAGTTCTTCTGATCCGGGGCCGGACCCCTCACCCTTCCCGGTTCTCGCGCGGAGGGAAGGCGAGGGAGAGCCCGATCGAGGCCGCCAGGAGCAGGCCGATGATCCCGAGCGACCAGCCGATCGGGAACTTCCCGCCGAAGGCCTCGTTGAGCCAGGCCATCTTCAGCCCGACGAAGACGAGGACGAGGCCGAGCCCGTACTTCAGGAGGTGGAACTTCCCCACCGCGCCGGCGAGGAGGAAGAAGAGGGCGCGCAGGCCGAGGATCGCGCAGATGTTCGACGTGAAGACGACGAGCGGCTCGCGGGTGATCGCGAAGATCGCCGGGACCGAGTCGATCGCGAAGACGACGTCGGAGATCTCGATGAAGACGAGGGCGAGGAGGAGGGGGGTGCCGAGGAGCCGGCCGTTCTCGCGCGCGAAGAGGTGCGGGCCGTGGAGGTCGTGCGTGAGCGGGAGCCAACGCTTCAGGGCCTTGAGGACGACGTTGTCGGCGGGATCGACAGGCTTGTCGGGGCCGAAGACGAGCCTGATGCCCGTGACGATCAGGAAGGCCCCGAAGACGTACATCACCCAGTGGAACTGGAGAAGGAGCGCGCCGAGGGCGATGAAGGTCGCCCGGAAGACGAGGGCACCGAGGATCCCCCAGTAGAGGACGCGGTGCTGGTAGGCGGCCGGCACGCCGAAGAAGTTGAAGAGGACGACGAAGACGAAGATGTTGTCGACCGAGAGCGCCTTTTCCACGACGTAGCCGGTCAGGTACTCGAGCAGGACCTGGTGCGCCGCCGCCTGCGGCACGAAGCCCGGGACGGCGAGGAGCCTGGCGTCGGTGGCAAATCGCGCGGAGGCCCAGAGCCAGAGTACGGCGCCGACGCTCGCCGCGACCACGACCCAGACGACGCTCCAGGCCGCCGCCTCGCGGAATCCGACCACGTGGGCCTTCCGGTGGAAGACGCCGAGGTCGAGGGCGAGCATCCCGAGCACGAAGAGGACGAAGACGCCGTAGACCCACCAGGTCTCGGCAATGGGGAAGAGGGAGACCGGCGTCATCGCTTCGGGCTCCTCCGGGAGGGGTCTCCGCCGGCGCGGTCACCGGGACCGCGCCTCACGGCGCGGCCCCGGTCCCGGCCTGGCTCAGCGGTTCTTGGCGGAAGCCTTCGCGCCCTTGGCGGGCGGAGCGCCCGGGACGGCCCCGGCGGCCTTCTTCGCGCGCCAGTCCTCCCAGATCACGACGAGGGGCGCGGCGATGAAGATCGACGAGTAGGTGCCCACGATGATCCCGACGAGCAGGACGAACGCGAAGGGGCGGAGGACCTCGCCGCCGAGGAAGAAGAGGGCGACGACGACCAGGAACGTCAGGCCCGACGTGATGACCGTCCGCGAGAGCGTCTCGTTGATCGAGCGGTTCACGAGG
>CAZNSS010000769.1:0-2201 GCA_964575465.1 uncultured Holophagales bacterium
TCGACCTGAACATTAATATCGCCCAGGCTGCGCTCGGCGCGGATGTCGAAATCCTCGGCGTCGTTCTCCTCGGCGCTTCCTTCCGCCTCGCGTGGGCACGCTGGGACGACGGGGCGCTCCTCCACCCCGACGAGTACGGGCTGACCGGCACGCTGACCCGGCTCTCCTTCCCGAAGAGCGTGGCCGGGTGGTTCGACACGCGTCTCTCGCCGATGAGCCCCTACGCGCGCTACGACCTCGACGGGCGGCGCCTTCCCGAGAGGGGGCCGGACGAGGCGATGCGCTGGGGACAGTGGCCGCAGATCCTCGTCCGCGGAGCCGCCGAGGTCCTGAGCTCACGACCGGGTGCGCCCGGTCCGGACTTCACGAGGTTCGGCGAGATCCGCCTCGTCGGGCGAAGGCTCTCGGCGCTCGCGAGCGTCCTCACGCTCGGTCTCCTCTACCTCCTCGGCCGCAGGCTCTTCGGCGCCCGGACCGCCCTCCTCGCGACGGCGCTCGCCGCGCTCGCGCCGCTCCCGCTCCAGCAGGCGCGCTTCCTGACGGTCGACGGCTTCGCCGCGCTCTTCGCCACGGCGGCGCTCCTCCCCGTCGTCCGGATCGCCGCCCCGCGCCCGGGCGAACGCGGACCGAACGGCCCGGCGGCGCTCTTCGGGCTCCTCGCGGCGATGGCGGTCGCTTCGCGCCTCAACCTCGCGCCGATCGTCCTGCTCCTTCCCCTCGCCCTCTTCCTCCGCGACCGGGGCGCGGAGCTCCCGGCTCTCCTGCGCCGTGCCGCGCTCCCGGCCCTCGTCGGGGCGCTCGTCTTCCTCGCCGCGTTCCGCGTCACGCAGCCGATGGCCTTCCGCGCCCCGCGCGGGGCGACGAGCCCGTTCACGTTCACGCTCAATCCCGACTGGCTCCGGAACGTCGAGCTGGCGCGGGCCGAGTCGTCGCTCGAAGGCTCCTCGCCCCCGGCGGAGCAGTGGACCGGCCGCCCGCGCGTCCTCTTCCCCTCCGTCAACACGTTCCTCTGGGGCCTCGGGGTCCCGGGCGGGCTCCTCGCCCTCGCCGGCCTCGGGCTCGCCCTCGGGGCGGTCGCGAAGGGGCGGGCCCGGTCTCCGGCAGGGCCTCTCGTCGCGCTCGCCTGGACGGTCGGCTTCTTCCTCTTCATGGCGGCGCGCCCGGTCTCCTCGGTCCGCTACTTCCTCCCGCTCTACCCGCTCTTCGCGCTCTTCGGTGCGCTCGCGCTCGAGCGGCTCGAGGGGCGGCTGCGCGGACGATCGGCCCGGCTCGCGTCCGCGGTCACGGTGGCGACCGTCCTCCTCGCGCTCGCCTGGGCCTGGGGATTCACGGGAATCTGGCGGCGGCCGAACACGCGGATCGAGGCGTCGCGCTTCCTCTACGAGACGCTTCCGGCCGCGACGAACGTCGTCGTCGACGGCGGCGAGGGGCCCCGGCGAATCCCGCTTCGCGTCGGCCGATCGAGGGTCGTCGGGGAGGAGGCGTTCGTCCTCGGCGTGCCCGCCGGAACGGTCGGCTCCCTCCTCCGCGTCGACCTCCCGCACGTCTCCGGGCCTCCCGGCTCCGAGCTGCGGATCGCGGTCCGCGAGGTCGGGAGCGCGGTCGCTCTCGCGGAGGGGACGTTCGCCGTCCCCGCGGCGCCGCGGCATCCCCTCGGCGACGCGGCCCCGGTTTCCCTCGGCCCCCTCGCGATGGAGCCCGGGCGCGCGTACGAGGTCGTTCTCTCCGCCCGCGGCGGGGCCGTTGCGATCCACTCCTCCGTTCTCCTCGGCGAGAACTGGGACGAGGTCCTCCCGTGCCCGCTCGAAGGCCTCGACGGAGGCCTCTACGACGTCCGCCTCCTTCCGGTGCGAGGCCCCGACGACGCCGGCAAGAGGAAGGCCGTTCTCGCGGCGGCCGCCGAGGCCGACGCCGTCGTCCTCTCCAGCCCCCGGTCGCTCTGGGTCGCTCCCCGTCTCCCGTCGAATTACCCGATGACGAGGGTGTGGTACCGGGCCCTCTTCGACGGGAGGCTCGGCTTCGCGCCGGCGGCGCCGAGCCCGTTCCAGGCGCCGCTCCCGCTCGGTCCCCTCGTCGTCTCGGACGCGGCCGGGGCCGTCGCGTGGGGGCGCGCTCCCGACCTGCCGATCGAAGGCGGCGGCCTTCTCGCGGCCGAGGAGGCCTTCTTCGTCTACGACCACGCCCCGGTCTGGGTCTTCACG
>CAZNSS010000770.1:0-2199 GCA_964575465.1 uncultured Holophagales bacterium
CCAGGTGACGCGGCCGCCGAGGCTGAAGGAGATCCGCCTCTTCGACGGCTGGGTCGTCGTCAACATCGTGGCCCAGCTCGCCTATGACGTGGCGGTCGTCGTCCTTCTCGGACCGAAGGCGCTCCTCTTCCTCGGCGCGTCGTTCTTCTTCTCCGTCGGTCTCCACCCGCTCGGGGCGCGCTGGATCCAGGAGCATTACCTCGTCCACGACGCGCAGGAGACGACGAGCTACTACGGGATGCTGAACGTCCCCGCCCTGAACGTCGGGTACCACAACGAGCACCACGACTTTCCCTCCGTGCCGTGGAACAGGCTCCCGGCCGTGAGGAAGGCGGCGCCCGAGGCGTACGACACCCTCTTCTGGCACCGGTCGTGGACCCTTCTCCTCCTCCGGTTCCTCTTCGACCCGAACCTGTCGCTCTGGTCGCGGGTCGTTCGGAAGGAAAGGGGAGGCCTGAGCGTTGCGGCGGCGCCCGCGCCGGAGCCGGCGACGGCGTAGGCTCCCGCTCCGGATGCGCCTCCCGATCCTTCTCGCGTTCGCGGGGATCCTTTCCGCGTCCCCGGCCCGGGCCGACCGCGTGCAGTCTCCCGACGCCCCGTGGCGGACGATCGCGACGGAGCACTACCGGATCCACTACCCGGCGCGCGGAGGCTTCGAGACCTTCGCGGGGGACGTCGCCTCGCGGATCGAGGGGATCCACGCGGGGGTGACGAAGGTCGTCGGCTTCGAGGCGAAGGGCGTCGTCGACGTCGTCGTCCGCGACCCCTCCGGCGAGGCGAACGGGCGCGCGCTGCCGCTCCTTCACGGTTCCGTCGTCGAGCTCTGGCCGACGCCACCGGAGAGCGACTCGGCGATCGGCCACTTCGAGTCGTGGCCCGAGCTCGTCGTGACGCACGAGCTGACGCACGTTCACCACCTCGCCCGGCCGCAGGCGGAGCCGACGCTCGTCGAGAAGCTCCTCGCCCTGCCCGTCGGGCCCGTCGCGCTGAAGGCGCCGCGCTGGGTGGCGGAGGGTTACGCGACGCTCGTGGAGGGCCGGCTGACCGGCTCGGGGCGCCCCTTCTCGGCCTACCGCGCGGCCGTCCTCCGCGCCTGGGCGCTCGAGGGGAAGCTCCCGGGGTACGACGCCCTCTCCCGCACCTCGGGCTTCCGCGGCGGCAGCATGGCCTACCTCGCGGGCTCGGCCTACCTCGAGTGGCTCGAGCGGCGCGCCGGCGGGCGGCCGGTCCTCGCCGAGCTCTGGGGGCGCCTCGCCTCGCCTCGCCGCCGCAGTTTCACGAAGAGCTTCGAGGCGACTTTCGGCCTCTCGCCCCGGGACGGCTGGGACCGCTTCCGGGCGGAGATGACCCGCGACGCGCTGGAGTGGGAGCGGCTCGCGAAGGGTGCGGGCCTCGTCGAGGGGGAGCCGTGGGCGCGGTTCGGCGGCGAGGCGACCGACCTCTCCGTCTCGCCCGACGGCACGCGCCTGCTCGCGCGCGTTCTCGGGAAGGACGAGCCCGGCCTGCGCGTCTTCGACCTCGCGGCGCGGGCGAGAAAGGGCGAGCGCGACGAGGAGAAGGGGGAGGTGCGCGCCGGAAGCGCGGCACCGCCGGACCCCCCCGACGCCGCCCCGGAGTTCCCGGCGCGGAAACCGGCTTTCACGCTGCCGCGAATCGACGGGTCGCTGCCGGAGCGTCCCTCGTGGGCCGGGAGCGGGGCGGTCGTCCTCCTCCTGAAACGACCCGACGGCGAGGGAGTCCTCGTCCGCCGCCCGTACCTCTGGAACCTCGGCGGCCGGCTCGACGCCGCCCCGGGGGGAACGGAGAGCGACGACGGCGCGTTCCGTCCCGTGCGGCGCGGCGATGGGTGGGTCGCCCTTCGCGGTGCGACGGCCGTGGAGCTGCCGTTCGAGCCGGCCGGTCCGCTCCGCCTCGACGCGGCGCGAGGCCTCCTCTACGGCACGGCAGTCGTTGGCGGTGCCTGGAACGTCGTCCGCGTTCCCGTGAAGAGTGGTGCGGCGGGCCTCGTCGTCTCCGGACCGTTCGAGCCCCTCACGCGCGTGGCGACCGCGGCGTGGAATCCGGCCCCGACTCCCGACGGGACGGCGCTCTTCTTCACGCGTCTCTCGGCGCGCGGGGTGGAGGTGCGGCGGCTCGCGCTCGCGTCGCCGCGTCCCTCCGGAAGCCCGCTCCCGGAGCCGGCGGCGCTCCTCGCGCCCG
>CAZNSS010000771.1:0-2199 GCA_964575465.1 uncultured Holophagales bacterium
CGAGCGCGGCGAGCGCGACGCCGGCGGGGCGGAGCCACCGCGCCGACGCGACCGCCGCCGGCTCGGACCAGAGGAGAAACGCGAGGAGCCCGGCGACGAGGAGCGGCAGGACGAAGCCCCCCGCGAGGCCGACGACCGTGCGCGAGGCGAAGCGGACCTCGAGCGAGAAGACGGCCGCCGCGACGGAGAGGATGCCGAGACCGACGGTCGTGCCGAGGACGGCGAGCGTCGGGACGCCCGGAGACCGGCTCACCCAGTCGAACCCCCCGCGGCCGACGCAGGCGAGGGCGCCGACGAGGACGAGGACCCACGCGGCGATGGGGAGGAAGAAGACGACGACGAGTCCCATCGCGTCGGGGCCGCTCGGCGGCCGGAGCGTGAAGAGCTTCGTCGTCAGGGCGAGGAAGAGCGTCAGGAGGACGGCGAGGCCCAGGGCCGCCGTTCCGAGAGCCGGGAGAAGAGCCTTCATGGGTGGCGCGGATGCTACCCGAGGCCCGCCGGGGAGAGAATCGCGGCCGTGGCCGTCTCTGAGGAGTTCCGCCTCTTCGTCCTCGACCAGCTCGGGATGGTGACCCGGGTCCACGGCCGGCGGATGTTCGGCGGCCTGGGGATCTACGCGGGAGAGCTCTTCTTCGCCCTGGCCGACGACGACGTCCTCTACCTGAAGGCCGACGCGGAGACGATTCCGGAGTTCGAGGCCGCGGGGATGAAGCCGTTCCGGCCGTTCGGCCCCGACGAGCCGGCGATGGGCTACTGGGAGCTCCCGCCCGACGTCCTCGAGGACGTCGACGCCCTCGCGCGCTGGGTCGACGCGGCGCTCGCGGTGGCCGCGCGCGCCGGGGAGAAGAAATCGCGACGGGGCGGCCGCGCCGGCAAGGGAGAGGCCCGAAGCCCGCGCGGGCGGGGCGTCGGGGGCCGGGGCGGCGCGGGAGGAAAGGGGAGGTGACGGCGTGAGGAAGCGGAGCGGGCTCGGGGTGATCGTCCTCGCCGGAGGTGCGCTCGTGGCGGCAACCGGAGAGAAGCCGGCGGACCTGATCCTGACGAACGGGAAGGTCCTGACGATGGACGACGCGAGGCCGGAGGCCGAAGCGCTCGCGGTCTCCGGGGACCGCGTCGTCGCCGTCGGGACCGCCGACGACGTCGCGAAGCTCCGCGGGCCGAAGACGCGCGTCGTCGACCTGGGCGGGAAGACGGCCAGCCCCGGCTTCATCGACGGGCACGCGCACCTCCTCGGGATCGGCGACGCGAGGATCGCGCTCGACGTGAGGGGCGCCAGGAGCTGGGACGAGGTCGTCGGGCGCGTCGCGGCGGCTGCGGGGAAGGCGCGCCCCGGCGCGTGGATCCTCGGCCGCGGCTGGCACCAGAAGGAGTGGGCCGCGCCGCCCGAGCCGAACGTCGAGGGGTTCCCGCTCCACGCTTCGCTGAGCGCCGCCGCGCCGTCGAACCCGGTGATCCTCTCGCACGCGAGCGGGCACGCGGTCTTCGTGAACGCGGCCGCGATGCGAAGGGCCGGGATCGGGCGCGACACGCGGCCGCCGGCCGGCGGCGAGGTCCTGAAGGACGCCTCGGGCGAGCCGACGGGCCTCCTCCGCGAGAACGCCGAGGAGCTCGTCGAGGCTGCCCTCCGCGCCGACCTCGCGAAGCGGACGCCCGCCGAGGTGACCGCCGACCTCGACCGGCGGATCGACCTCGCCGTCGAGGAGTGCCTTCGCAAGGGGGTGACGACGCTCCACGACGCGGGAAGCCCGCTCGACGTCGTCGCCCGCTATCGGCAGCGGGCCGAGGCGGGGACGCTCGGGATCCGCGTCTACGCGATGCTCTCGGCCTCGAACGACGAGCTGGAGAAGGAGGCCGCACGGGTCCGCGTCGTCGGCGCCGGGAGGAATCACCTCACCGTCCGGGCGGTCAAGCGACTCGCGGACGGCGCGCTCGGATCGCGCGGGGCCTGGCTCCTCGCGCCCTACTCCGACGCGCCGGGAAGCACGGGGCTGAACACCTACGCGATGAAGGACCTCGAGAGGACCGCCGAGATCGCCGTCGCGAACGGCTACCAGCTCGGCGTCCACGCGATCGGCGACCGGGCGAACCGCGAGGTCCTCGACGTCTACGAGCGGGTCCTCGCGAGGAACCCGGGGAAGGACCTCCGCTTCCGGATCGAGCACGCGCAGCACCTCGACCCGGCCGACGTCCCCCGCTTCG
>CAZNSS010000772.1:0-2196 GCA_964575465.1 uncultured Holophagales bacterium
GTTGAGCCGGAAGATCTTGAAGACCAGCGTCTCGGAGGCTCCCGCCGGGCCGCCTCGCGACGCTCCAGCTCGGCGATCCGCCGCGTGCGCTCCACTGTTTCCCGCCGGTCCGGGAACTGGCCGCCCGCAGCGGAGGCCCGGAAGTGCGACAGCGCCGCCGCGTCGTCGCCGAGCTCCATGAGCGCCCGGCCGAGCCAGTAGTGGGGGTCGTAGAAGTCGACGGCGTAACGGCTCGTGCCGAACCTCTCCTGGGGCCTCTCGTGGCCCGTCCGGAGCGCCTCCTCGAGCTTCTGGATCGCTTCCCTGTAGCGTCCCTTTTCGAACAGGTCCTTCCCCTCGAGGTAGGGGCGGGCCGCGGAGTCGGGGGGTAAACTCGGTGCCTGCGGTGCCGCCAGGCCCGCGTGCGGCGGAAGCGCCGCCAACGCCAGAGCGGCCATCAGCGCGCCCCGGAGGATCCGGTCGCGTGGGGTGGAGCGGGCTGAACGACACTTCATGGAGGCGTGCCGCCTCGAGTTTAGCGGCGAGGCGTGCAGAGGGGATGACGACGATGCCGAGAAATACCGCCCGGGTCCGGGCCGCCCTCGCCGCGGTGGGGCTCCTGCTCGTCCTCCCGGCCGCCCCGGCGGCGGCCCAGGCCGCCTCCTGCCCGCCCGCCCGGCCGGTCCTGTCCGGGCCCGGGACGACCAACCGGTTCGAGGGGTACTCCATCTCCTGGACGAGCGTCCTCGTCCCCCGGCCGTCGGGACCTGCCGACATCTACGTCGTCGAGCGCTCCGAGGACCCGGCCTTCCAGAAGGGAGTCGAGCGGTTCCAGACGAACCGGACCACAGCGTCCTACGCCGCTCCCGGAGGCGTCGCGCGGACCCTCTACCACCGCGTGGCCGTCCAGTCCTTCTGCGCCGGGTCGACGGGGATCCGCGTCGAGTCGCTCGTTCTCCCGGTGGCGGTCACGACGCAGTGCACCCCGCCGATCGCGGTCGAGCCGCCTGCCGTCAGCCCGGCATCCCCGCCCGCGTACACCACCTACGTCATCTCCTGGGACACGCTCGGAGCCGGCGAGCCGGGGCCGGGAGGCGGGGCACAGGGACTTCGCTTCCGCCTCCGGCGGACGACGGGCTCCGGCGAAGAGAAGGAGACGCTGATCGACACCGGGACGGCCGCCTTCGCGGACGGGCCGGGAGAGTACTTCTACCAGCTCCGGACGGAGAACGTCTGCGGCGACGCGAGCCCCTGGTCCAGGGTGACCCGCGTCGTCGTCGGCGCCACGAAGACCTCGGCTCTCGTCGTCCTTTCCGCGCCGAAGCCCTTCCTCGTCTCCTCCGATCCCGGGTCGGTCGCACGGGCGTCCCTGGTCGTTCGGAACGCCGGCGACGAGGACCTCGACGTCGCGGCGACGAGCCCCGACGGGACCCTCGTCGCGTCGCCGGCCTCGTTCCGGATCGCGGCGGGCAGTGGCGCCACCGTGAACCTCGCCGTCGCCGGTCGCCTCGACCCCGCGGCGCCCCTCCACACGGAGGTCACCCTCAGCGGAAAGGACGTTCTCCTGCGCGTGCCGGTCGACGTCGGCGTCGCCTCCGCCGCTGCCGAGCGCCCGGTGGGCTGGGACGACGAGGGGGCGGACGTCGACCGCGCCGGGAACGGGCTCCGGAGGACTCTCGTGAACTCCGGCTCCCTCCCGGCGTCGATCGTCGCGTCGGTCTCGGTCGAGTGGCTCCGGATCACGGCGATGGACGGCGGCACCTGGGACCGGCCCCTGGCCCCCGGCGAGTCCCGGCCCCTCTGGTTCAGCGTCGACCGGGCCAGGCGCCGGGCCGCGATCGGAACCGAGGTCGGGACCGTGACCGTCGTGACGGCCGGGCACGCGGGGAGCCCGAAGAGCCTCAGCGTGACCGACGACGGGCCGCTCGTCGCCGGGGGGGCCGCAGGCCCCTCGGGCGGGGACGGCGAGGACCTTCCCCCGCTCTACCTGATGAAGAGCCGGCTTCTCTTCCCGTCGCTCCCGAACGCGATCGACGCGCTCGGCATCGGTCGCTACACCTCCGACGTCTGGCTCTCGAACGTCGACGCCCTCTCGCCGATCAAGGTCGTCCTGACGCTCACGCCGGCCGGGCAGGGGAACACTTCCGCCGGGGTGCGGCAGTTCGTCTTCTCGCTCGGAGCGGGCGAGACGCGCCGGTTCCGGAACATCGTCGGGAC
>CAZNSS010000773.1:0-2194 GCA_964575465.1 uncultured Holophagales bacterium
CTCCGGCCGGGCGAGCCCGTGGCGGCCGGAATCGCCCGGGCCGCCTCGACCGAGACGGGGCAGGCCGCCCGGCGCGCTCTCGCGTCGACCACGTCCCCCTCCTGCCGCGCGGCGCTCGCCTCCCTCCTCGGCATCGACGCGGACGACGGTGAGGCGGAGGAGCCGTGACCTCGCCCGACCCCCGCCGGACCCGGATCGTCGTCGTCGGAGGGGGTTTCGCCGGCCTCACCCTCGTCCGCGCGCTGCGCGGCGCTCCGGTGGAGGTGACGCTCGTCGACCGGCGCAACTTCCACCTCTTCCAGCCGCTCCTCTACCAGGTGGCGACGGGAGGCCTCTCTCCCGCGAACATCGCCACGCCCCTGCGCGCACTCGTGAAGCGGCAGCCGAACGTCCGTGTCGTCCTCGCCGGGGCGACCGGCGTCGACGTCGGCGGCCGCCGACTGCTGCTCGAGGACGGGGAGGTGCCGTACGACACGCTCGTCCTCGCGACGGGCGCCCGGCACTCCTACTTCGGCCGCCCCGAGTGGGAGGCGCGCGCGCCCGGCCTGAAGACCCTGGAGGATGCGACGAGCATTCGCGCCCGCATCCTCTCGGCCTTCGAGGCGGCCGAGCGGGAGGAGGACGAGGCGCGGCGGCGCGCGCACCTCACGTTCGTGGTCGTGGGGGCGGGGCCCACGGGGGCGGAGCTGGCGGGGGCCCTCGGCGAGATCGCCCGGCACACGCTCCGGGACGAGTTCCGTCGGATCGACCCGTCCGCGGCGCGGATCCTCCTCGTGGAGGGAACCGACCGCGTCCTGGGCGCCTACGCCCCCGGCCTATCCGCCCGGGCCGCGCGCGATCTCGCCCGGCTCGGAGTCGAGGTCCGCACCGAGACCCTCGTGACGGACATCCGCGAGGACGGAGTGACGCTCCGGCGGGGAGAGGCGGAGGAAGCCGTGGGGGCCCGGACCATCCTCTGGGCCGCGGGTGTCGAGGGCTCCCCTCTCGGGCGGATCCTCGCCGCGGCGGCCGGCGCCGGGACGGACCGGGCGGGAAGGGTCGTCGTCGAGCCCGATCTGACGCTTCCCGGGCACCCGGAGCTCTTCGTGGTCGGCGACCTCGCCCTCTTCACGCACCAGACGGGCAAGCCGCTCCCCGGCGTCGCACCCGTGGCGATGCAGCAGGGGCGGCACGTGGCGCGGACGATCCGGGCGCGGCTCGCGGGGCGCGCCGGAGGTCCGTTCCGGTACGCCGACAAGGGGAGCATGGCGACGATCGGGAGGGCCTCGGCGATCGCCGAGGTCGCGGGGCTGAGGTTCGGCGGGTATCTCGCCTGGCTCGCCTGGCTCTTCATCCACCTCCTCTACATCGTCCAGTTCGGCAACCGGGTCCTCGTCCTGGTCCAGTGGGCCTGGAGCTACCTCACGTGGGCGAAGTCGGCCCGCCTGATCACTTACCCCGCCGCGGAGACCTCGTCTCCACCGCCGGCGGGAACTTCCACGGTCGGGCGACGTACATTCCCTCCAGGGTGATTTCGCTCTCTCCCAAAGGCAAGGAGGCCTCGCAGATGATCCAGTCGTCGTTCCGGCCGCGCCTCGCGCGGCTCGTTCTCGTTTCGGCCCTCGCGGTCCCGATGGCCGCGGCCGCCCAGACCCCCGCCGCCGCCCCGGCGAAGCCGGCCCCCGCGGCGAAGGCCCCGGCCACGATGGCCACCGCCCCGAAGGGCCTGCCCCCCGTCCTCGACCGCGAGCTTTTCTTCGGCAACCCCGAGATCGCCGGCGCCCAGCTCTCCCCCGACGGGAAGTGGACCGCCTTCCTGAAGCCCTGGAAGGAGACCCGGAACGTCTGGGTCAAGAAGACGGGCGACCCGTACTCCAAGGCCCGCCTCGTCACGGCCGAGCCGAAGCGCCCGGTGCCGAGCTTCTTCTGGAGCCGCGACAGCAAGTACATCCTCTTCGTGAAGGACAAGGACGGCGACGAGAACTTCAACGTCTGGGCCGTCGACCCGGCCGCGAAACCCGAGGCCGGAAAGGACGCCCCGACGGCGCGCAACCTGACCGACGCCAAGGCGGTGCGCGCCCAGATCTACGACGTCCCGAAGACCGACCCCGACGTCGTCTTCGTCGGCCTCAACGACCGCGACGCCGCCTGGCACGACCTGTACAAGGTGAAGATCTCGACCGGCGAGCGGACCCTCCTCCGGAAGAACACCGAG
>CAZNSS010000774.1:0-2192 GCA_964575465.1 uncultured Holophagales bacterium
ATCGAGCTCTCGGCGCGGCGCGCGACGGGGGGCGTCATCCAGTACGGCCCGCCGCACGTCATCCGGGTCTCCTCTCACATGTCGGCCACCGACCGGCGGCAGACCCTCCTCCACGAGACGGCGCACGCCGTCTGCCACGACCGCTGGGGGGTCGACGAGGGGCACTCCTCGCGGTTCTGGGAGATCGCCCGCGAGCTCGGCGTGACGAGGAAGAGCGCGCCGGAGACCGACCGCCTCGCGACGATCCGCGCACGGAACGCCCGATACACCTACCGCTGCATCGGCTGCGCGGGCGAGTGGACGCGCCGGAGCCCCTTCGGGCGCGCCCGCCTCTGCGCCGCCTGCGAGGGGAAGGGGCGCCCCTCGCGCCTCATTCTCGTGAGGCGGCCGAAGCGCGCCTCGCGACGGAAGGGCTGAGGCGGGAGCGCCCCGGCGGGACGCCGCGAACGGCGGGCGCCGCTCGGTCTCGCGGGGGCAGGACGCCCGTATCCTCCGGCCGATGCTTCCTTACCTGGCCCTCGGCGGCGGCCTCGCTTTTGCCGCCGTGATCCAGCCCGGCCCTCTCCAGGCCTTTCTCCTCTCGCGGGTCGTCACCGCGGGCTGGAAGAGGACCCTCCCCGCGGCGCTCTCTCCGGTGTTCAGCGACGGTCCCATCGCCCTTCTCGCCCTCCTCCTCCTCGGGCGGCTTCCCGCCCTCGGCCAGCACCTCCTGCGGGCCGCGGGCGGCCTCCTCCTGCTCTATCTCGCGTGGGCTTCCCTGCGCCCGTCGCGTGCCGACGGGGGAGGATCGGGCGAGGCCCGCGACTCGGGGCCTCGCACGCTGCTGCAGGCGACCACGGTCAACCTGCTCAATCCCAATCCCTACGTCGCGTGGGCCCTCGTCCTCGGTCCGGCGGTCCTCGCCGCCTGGCGGGAGAGCCCGGCCTTCGCGGTCGCCCTCCTGGCCGCCTTCTACGGAGTGATGGTGGCGGGCCTCGCCGTCTTCATCGTCGCCGCGAGCACGACCCGGTTCCTGGGCCCGCGGGCGCAGCGCACCCTCGTGGTCTTCGCCGCCGCCGTTCTCGCCGCCCTCGGTGCCTGGCAGCTCTTCGCCGGCGTCCGCGCGATTCCCGGAAGCGGACGACGGGCGGTCCCGGGGCCCGTTCTGCGCGTCGGTGAGTCCGTGACGCCCCGAAGGGCAGCCCGCCCCCTGGCGCCGCTCGACCGCCGGAGAGGAATGATGTCGGTCTGAGGGCTCGGATGACGAAGCCCCCGAGCATCGCGGAGCCCGTGAAACATGCCGCCACGGCCGAGAACCGCCACGACCCGACCATGCCCAGCGACGCGGCCGGGCTCTGGGCCCGGGGACTCACGACGACCCGGGTCGCGGATCTCTTCCGGACCCTTCCCGGGCTGCCGGGCCAATGGATGCGGCTGCAGGGGGCGGTCAACGCGGGGAGCAACGACTTCTTCCCGCCGCGGCCGAGGCCGCGAGGTTCGACGTCCCGATGCAGACGCTGGTGTTCACGAGGGACACCAGCTGGCAGACGATCGCCCGGGCGGGCGGCCGGGTGGTCGTTCCTTCCCGGCCCTGAGTTTTCGGGCCGGCCGCGCGCGAAGCGGCGAGAATCGGCGCCGCGACGATGAGCGTGAAGAGCCTCCGCCTCGCCGGGCTCGTGACCGGGGCCGCTCTGGCGGCCCTCGCGGGGTGCGCCGCGTCGGGCGCGCCGGCGGGACGGCAGGCCGCACGGGTGTCGTCCGAGACGATCCGCGTGAAGCTCGCCTCCGGCACCGCGGACGTGGACCTCTACCGGCCGGAGGCGGCGGGGGCGGCGCCGCTCGTGATCGTGGCACACGGGTTCTCGCGGCACCGCCGCAACATGGCGGGCTGGGGCCGGCACCTCGCCCGCGAGGGCTTCGTGGCCGCCGTGCCGGACCTCCCGGCGTGGTCGGACCAGGCCCGCAACGGCCGCTTCCTCTCCGAGCTGCGAGCGGAGCTCGCGGCGCGGGAGCCCTGGAGAAGCCGCATCGACCCGTCGCGGGTGGGGCTCGTGGGGTTCTCCGCGGGAGGGCTCGCGACGCTCCTCTCGGCGGCCGACTCTCCGGCTGTCGCGGTCTGGATCGGGCTCGACCCGGTGGACCGGAACGGCCTCGGCGCCGGGGCGGCCCCGCGCGTCGGGTGCCGGGCCCTCGTGCTGACGGCCGAGCCCTCG
>CAZNSS010000775.1:0-2190 GCA_964575465.1 uncultured Holophagales bacterium
TCGCGGGCGAGGCGGTCCGGATCCTCGTCGAGGAGGCCCGCCTCTTCCTCTCGGGTGCGAAGACGGGCGAGGAGATCCTCTTCCGCCCCGACCGACTCCCGCTCTGGTTCCGCTACTTCTCGAACCGGAACCTCCTCTACTCGATCAACAACGTCCTCGGCGCCCTCGCCCTCTCGCGCCTCCTCCCGGAGTCGGGCGGGCGGGTCCTCGAGATCGGCGGCGGGGCGGGGAGCGCGGCAGAGGCCGCCCTCGCGCGCCTCGGGCCGCGCGTCGGGCGCTACCTCTTCACCGAGGTCGTCCCGACCTTCTTCCGCAGGGGCGAGCGGGCCGCCCGGGCCGCCGCCGCGCCGGGCGTCGTCGTCGACGCGGCGAAGCTCGACATGACGAAGCCGTGGGGCGCGCAGGGGGCCGCTCCCGGCTCGTTCGACGCCGTCTACTCGGTCAACTGCTTCCACGTCGCCCCCGACCTCGCCTCCGTACTCGCCGAGGCGCGCGAGGCGCTCGCGCCGGGGGGCTGGCTCGTCGTCTCGGAGTGCGTCCGCCCGCTCGCGAACGACCAGCCGATCTACGTCGAGCTCGTCTTCGACCTCCTCGAGAGCTTCACGAAGGTGACGCTCGACCCCCTCGCCCGCCCCACGCACGGCTTCCTGACGCCCGCGGCGTGGAGGGAATCGCTCGCCCGCGCCGGTTTCGTCGACGTGAGGTTCCTCCCCGACGCCGAGGAGATCGCGAAGAGCTACCCGAGCTTCTTCGTCTCCGCCGTCGCCGCGAGAAAGGCCTGAGGCCGTGAGGCTCCCCCGCCCGCTCGACGCCGCCGAAGTCCGCGTCCTCGGGTCGCTCCTCGAGAAGGAGCTGCTGACGCCCGACGTCTACCCGATGACGCTCCAGGGGCTCGTCGCCGCCTGCAACCAGCGGACCTCCCGCGAGCCCGTGACCGACCTCTCCGCGACCGAGGTCACCGCGGCGCTCGACGGCCTCCGCGAGCTCGTCCTCGCCTGGAAGGTGACCGGCGGACGGGCCGACAAGTGGGAGCACAACCTCGACGCGAGGTGGGACCTCGCGAAGGGCGAGAAGGCGCTCGTCGCGCTCCTCCTCCTGCGCGGCGCGCAGACGGCCGCCGAGCTCCGCGCGCGTTCCGAGCGGATGCACGAGCTCGCCTCGGTGGAGGCGGCCGAGGAGCTCCTCCGGAAGATGGCCGGGCACCCCGAGCCGCTCGTCGTCGAGCTCCCGCGCCGGCCGGGGCAGAAGGAGACGCGCTGGGCGCACCTCGCGTCGGGAACGCCGGAAGCCGAGCCGTCCGCGTCGCGCCCATCCGCGGCGTCCGGATCGTCACCGATCGAGCGGAGGCTCCTCGCGCTCGAGGAGCGCCTCGCGGCCGTCGAGGCCGAGCTCGCCGCGCTGAAGCGCTCGCTCGGGGCCTGACCTACCTCCAGTCGTCGAGGACGAAGACGTCCTCGCGGTCGTAGCCCGGGTGCCGGTCGCGGTGCATCGCGAGGCCCTGCAGGAAGGGGCGGTAGCCCGCCGCGCGAAGCGTCTCCCAGGCGCCGACCCGCCCCGACCCGGTCCCCGCCGCGACGACCGACGCTCCCTGCGACGCGGCCCACGCCTCCACGGCGGAGAGGAGAGAAAGGAGCCGATCGCGCGCCCCCGCCCCGGGACGGACCGCCGCGAACTTCACGGCCGCCTTCCCCGAGCCCGCCTCGCTCCCGGCCCCGGCGTGACAGACGGCGAGCCCGGCGAGGTGCGACCCCTCGGTCACGAGGACCGTCTCCCCGACTTCCTGCTCGCCGACCGAGAGGATCTCTCCCGTCACGTCGAGGCCGTCGAAGACCGAGTCGGACAGCTCGCGGCAGGCCGAGAGGGCCTCCGCCTGCGCGTCGGGCGAGAGGCGGGAGAGCGCCTCCGCCCCCTCCGGTGCTTCCGGGCTCTCCGGCAGGGCCTTCGACATCACGGCGAGGAGGCCCTGCGGCCAGTAGCCGTGACGCTGGTAGAGGCCGACGTGCCTCGGGCTCTGGGCGAAGGTGTGGAGGCCCCGGAAGGAGACCGGCGGGCCCTCGAGGAGACGGAGCGCCTCCTCGACGAGCGGGTGCGCGAGGCCCCGCCCCTGCCGCGCCGGGTCGATCGAGAGAGGTCCGAAGAGGCCGACGCTTCCCCAGCGCGTCACGACGTTCGACCCGGCGAGGACGCCGT